>JBELHJ010000090.1:0-5677 GCA_042091495.1 Bacteroidota bacterium | reverse complement strand
AACTATTTTGGGGAAGATTTGGGTAAAATTATTAGGTACTGATCGTAGCTATTTTTGATTTACTAAACCACATTGAACTTCTTTTGAACCGACTCAATTTTGATTAAGTAATATTTGAAAAGTTTTGATAAAACAAACTAAAACGAAGAAACGATAAACTTTCTTAATATTACGGAGTCACCGTAATGCAATTTGAGAAAATAAATACCTGAAGAAGTTGGCATTTCAATGCGATTAACGTAACCTGAAAGTTGACGAATAGTCTTTCCTTGCATATTGAATAGTTCGACTTTAGAGTAATTTATATCACTTTCAAGATTTAAATATTCTGTTTTAATGGGGTTAGGAATAAATATTTCGTCTTCACGCACTAATGAAACGGATAATGAAGAGCTCCAATTTTGATTTTGTTTATCACCCCACAAATGATGTACCAGTTCAGGATAATCAATAAAAGGGTTACGATTTCCTTGATAATCATATATTACATCATTTCTGTAACGCTCAAAATCATCAACTGGATCTAAGTCATGCCAGGCTAACAATGTAGAACGTACCGCATGTCTAGGTGCATTACTGGATTGTGAAAGAAGACTCTCAGTCATTTCTAAGTCTAGTTCTCCTGAGCTACCATCATATCTGACATCCATATAAAAAATAATTCTAGCTACATCTCCTTTGTCCTCATCACGTGGCTCAAAAATTTTTGAAGTATTGTTGTAGCTACTTCCTCCATTTAAGTTATTACATCCGTTGGTGCAGTAATCAAAATTATGGTTACTCCTTGAGCTATTTATGCTGCCATTACATGCCCTTAAATTATGAATGTCTGAGCCCTCAGGTGGACTTGAGCCGTAGTCACCCCTCGATCTTGGCCAAACATGTTCTTTATTCCAAACACCTGGATAACCATCTTCTGCGTCTACTGACTCTCCAGAATAAATCAAAATTACATTTCTTTGGTCATTGGGGTCAACGTCAGACTCTCGTAAAATATCTGTGGTAGATGAATAATTATATGTCTGGTGGTTATCAATTATATTATGCAATGCGGCTTTTAGTTCTTGTTCTGAAGTATTTTCAGCATCATTATAATAACCTGAAGGAATTTGAGAAAATAAGCTTGTGTAAAAAAACAAAATTAGAATAATACTATTACTTGTATTCAAATCCTATTGTTTTAAAAATAGAACGTCATCAACAAAATATCCACCATCAAGATTTGTATTATTTCCTGACCCAGTATATTTAAAAGCCAAATATAAATTCCCTGAATAGGCAGAAACATCGATTAGTCCTGAGTCTTGAAATGCATACCAAGACGCAGATTGACCAGGGATTGCAACATTCAATTTGGTCCAAGTTGCAGCAGTCACGTTTGAACCATCAAAATCACTTGAAACAAATACTTCTAAAGGATTATTAATCTCATCACTAACATGATGTTGAGCAAGTTTAAAGGATACATATGCAGTTGATGCAGTTGTTAAATCAAATGCAGGAGCCACGAGCCAACCAATATTAACATCATCATAAGTTCTAAATGCACTAAACTCAGCATACCCGTTTCCATTATACACTTGTTCTGTCCAGTACTCACCTCCAACTTCATTATAATTTACCCAACCACTATAATTAAAATTAGTGTTGTCTACAGCATCATCAAACTGCTGGTCTAAAACAGTCGTAAAATCAGCTAAATCTAGAAGTTCGCATGCAGGACCTGATAAATCAATATCATTTGTAGAATTTAACATCAATACTAAATTATCCCCATCATAGGTTTTTGTAACAACTGCTGATATTGTTCCCGTACCTGATGGTAGAATATCCATATTAAAGTCCGCGTATGCACTTGTTTCCAATAAAAAGGATTGTTTACTGAAACCCTCACAAGCCTCTAGAGTTCTCTGAGTGTCATAACTATCATAAGGGTCTACGTAAGGCTTATCAATGTCGGATGTCGCTACATTAACATCAGATACTTGAACCATCAAACCTACATGACTGTCATTTATTGCAGAAAAACTAACACTTAATGGAATAATTTCACTAGTTGTTGATGAGCGAAGCACTTTAGCTTTCATAATACCCTCTCTGATATTTGTTATTCTATTGCCAGCGTTGTCATACTCACCAATAGTTATAACTCCATCTCCAGTATTATACTCGCCTATGTATAGTCCTTTTAAATCAACATAAACTTCCCTACCAATGTTGTACATATTATAGGAGTCGGTTATATCAACAAGTAAACGAATTGCAGATGTGGGGTTACTGGGATCGTCTTGTAAATAAAATTCTTTATAAAAATTTCCTGTAGCATCAGATGAAACAACATACCCCTTCAAGACTAAACTTGAGACTATCTCAGTAGTCTCACCACTTACCATTAGACTCTTTATATATGAAATAGATGTTAATGTTTTTTCTCCCGAGTCAATGCTATTATTCAAATTCGTAAGTAAAGTATTTTCCTCTTCACCTAAAGAATTTGGAATATCAAAAACATCTTCCTGCTGACAGGCAGTAGTGAAAACCAAAAGAATTATTAAAGTTGTGATATTGTTTATTAATTTCATGCTAATGTTTTTAAAATCGTACATATAAATTTAAAAAATAGTTTGTACCCCTACCATACCAGTATTTGGGACCAAACAATCTTTTAGGTAATGCAAAATCGTCGCGTAGCTCTCTAAAATTCGCATTCCTAGACTGCTCAAAACCACCCGTTTTGAACACACTATCAAATAAGTTATTTACACTTAAAAAGAATCCAAAATACTTTCCGTAGCTAATACGCCAAGATTTTCCTAAAACAATATTAGAAACAAAATATTCACCAAACTCTTCTTGTCTCAACAACTCACTGGCTAATTCGGGGTCATAATCATTGAATGGTAAACCATCACTATCCAAAATAAAATTTTGTGTTCTATTAATAGGACTTGCGTCAACATATGTATTTCTAAAAAAATTAGTTGTAAAACCAAACCACCAATAGTTTTGTCGGAACTCAAATCCTAATGAATACGCCTCTTGTGGCCCATTAGCAATACGAAGATTTTTCATTTTGGCTGTCCCAAAATCTAAATATCCGAAATCATCAGATGTTAAATAAACACTTGGATTATTTGTGTACAAATGGCGACCAATTGAAGCTGCGCCTTTGAGTGTAAAAGCGGGAAATACGTTTGCTTCAAACCCAAACTCTAATCCTTGATATTCTTTATCAATATTTTGTGAAATTTCTTGTACAAAAGATGACGTATCGCCTCCTATACCTTCAGCAAAGAAGAAAGATATTTCACTCGCATTTGAAATAGTCGTGTGATAGCCCGTTAACCTAACTGAAAGTTTGGGGGCTCTTAAAATATAACTAATATCATAAGAATTAATTTCTTCAAGTTCTAAATCACGTCCTGCAAGCTCTCCGACGATGAAATTATTTTCTCTCGAGTTAGCATAAGTATTACGTAAGTGGGGGGCACGTTGAATCCATGCTGCATTTAAATCAAGTAGATGTTTTCCAGTGAACTTATAAGTAAGGCCCGCTTTACCACTGAATGCATCAAAACTTAACTTTTTACCCTTTCCAAATGAGTCGTTAGGATATGCGCCATGTCTATATAAACCTTCCCTTTGATAGTTTGTTGTTTTAAACGAGGTAGATGCGTATCCGTCAACGCGCTTTAAATTAAACTGTGTTTTTAAATATGCCTCTGTTTGATCAACATCAAATATGTAATTATATCTAAATTTATCTCCTAGGCCTGCCAACGCATTAGGGTCCTCAAGATTGAAAGCATATCCATCAAACGAATCCCTATTTAAATACGAAGACCCACCAAGCATATCTTGAATTTCAGCAAAATTCTCTGATTTTAATTTTTGGTGAGTTAAATTAAAAACTAAACTTACATCGTCAGTTATGTAGGTCTTAAACGAACTGTTGAGTGTAAACTGTTTGTCGTCAGAACGATCTTCATAAAGTACATATGCAGCATTTAGATCAGAATTTGAATTAGTTATATTGGCATCATATAGACGATTCCAGTCAACTTGGCCATCATTTTGTAAGTTTTGTAAGGCTAGATACGCCTGAGTGTAATCGGGTCCATCCACGTTAGACAAATAATAGCTAGGTAAGTTTTTGTAATATGTAGGGCTGGGGTTGGCACCACCTGGGAAGTCTAATCTGCTATTTCCAAGTTCTCCAAACTGGTATGCAATATTTGTATTTAATGTTGTTTTGGGAGAAAACTTAAGCTCGTGATTCAACATAATTATGGGCTCTATTAAGCGTTTCACTCTAGAGTTTCTTTGCTCACCACTCTGATTCCCCCAGTACTCATTATATTTTATTCCTCTAATGTCATAAACTTCTTGGGTATTAGGTGAGGATTTCCCTCTTCTGTTAGGTGCGGCAATTAATGTTAAGTTTATACTTTGTTTTTCTAAAACTTTTTCAACTGAGAGCAATAAAGATTGTGCGTCATAAAATGTACCATCAGCGAAACCAGATTCTCCCCACCTGTTACCTGCTGAAATAGCGTAAGCCCAACCTTTATCATTTAAACCACTTGCATGGCTAAACATAGCTCTATTTGTATATGAACGATTGGATGATGAATATGTGATGCGGCTGCCAACTCTATACTCTGAAGCTCGTGTACTTATATTTGTACTTCCAATAAGACCTCCAAAATTATAATCTGAAGATTGTGATCCTAAGCTAAGCTCTTGGTTTCTTAACATATCATTTAATCCGCCCCAATTACTCCATTGTGGTCGTCCATTAAAAAGCTTGTTCATTGGAATACCATTAATTTGAACGGCACCTAGTTCGGAGTCAAGACCGCGTACTCTGAAAAAAGACGAACTAAATTCAAATGCAGCTGTTCTTAAAAAAACGTCTTGCGTAGATTGTAATAGCCCCGAAATATTACCAGCAGCTTGGTCATCCTCATTTAATTCATCATCAGACAAAATGATAAGCTGTAAATTGGAAGTAATGTTATCGGTGGCACTTAAATCAGTTTGAAGAATTATGGACAAAATCTCACCTGGACTAGCTTCAGTTACATATGTTTCATAATTACTGGCAGAAAATGTTAAAAGTGCTTTCTCAGATATTATTAACTCAAACTCTCCACTGGAATTGGATGTTACAGAAATACCTATTTCTGGAGCTTGGACTTGTACCTTTTCAACAGGTTTTCCATTTGTGTCAATTACTATACCTGTTACTTTTTCTTGGGCTAGTGTAAACTGTAATGTTAATAGAAATAAAATTAAATTACGCAATCTTGAAAGTTTTTATTAGAGTCACGAATTTAAACCTATTTTTGTAATTATTATTATAAACTTGTGAAGAAATTACTGGCCCTTTTTTTTATTGTTGTTTTCAATTACTACCTACACTCTCAAGAACAGGCTTATGCGGTAGAAACAATTGCATTTTATAATGTTGAAAACTTATTTGATCACTTCGATGACCCTGAAAAACGGGACGATGATCGTACTCCAACAGGACGCGACAAATGGACAGCCGAAATATTTGAAAAAAAATTAACAAATGTCGCAAAAGTAATTGCAGACATTGGAAAAGAAACCTCAGCGAATGCTCCTGCGGTTATTGGCCTTTCTGAAGTAGAAAACCGCTACGTTATTGAAC
>JBELHJ010000089.1:0-5848 GCA_042091495.1 Bacteroidota bacterium | reverse complement strand
TAATTTTTAGACCTTTTTTAAACAGGTTTTTGATTAAACTATTTCTTTCTTTTTAAGTCAAAGTAGTATTATTTAAATATGAAAAACTATCTAATTTTTATCTTCTTCTTAGGAATGGTAGCTCAAATTTTTTCACAAAAGCCAAACATTATGGTTGTTATTGCTGATGATGTTGGTATTGATGCTATGGGTTCTTATGGTATTGGTATAGATGTAGCTTCAACACCTTTTTTAGATCAATTAAGTCAACAAGGTATTCGTTTTACCAGTGCATGGTCTAATCCAAAATGTACACCTACTCGAGCCGCTATGCTTACGGGTATGTACGGCAACAAATCTGGGGTTAGTGACGTTGGCAACCACTTGGGATTAAATAAGCAAACGCTTTTTGAATATATCAATGTGTTAGATCCTAGCTATCAAAAAGGCATCTTTGGAAAATGGCATTTAGGGACTATGAATAATTTAAGTCATCCTAACAATCAGGGCGCTGATTGGTTTGACGGTTTTTTATCTGGTTCTGTTGGTGATGGAGGTTATTGGAATTGGCCACGTATTTTAAATGGTGTTGCTGTTGGGCCAGAAACAACATATGCCACTTCGCACATAACAAATAGTGCTATATCTTGGTTGGAAACGCAGCGGTCTAATAATAACCCCTGGTTAATGTGGGTAGCTTACGGTAATGCACATACACCATTACATGTGCCGCCCTCAAATTTACATACTCATGAAACCAGTACAGATCGTGGTAAGTTTTTAGCCATGTTTGAAGCTGTAGATAACGAATTTGAAAGACTTTATAATACTCTTACCAACGACGAAAAAGCCAATACATTGGTAATCTTTGTTGGGGATAATGGGACATCTGCTATGGTAGGTGAAAAACCTCAGGTATACCCTGGAGGTCATTGGAAAAGTTCAGTTTACAATGGAGGGATATTAGTACCCATGATTGTGAGTGGCTACGGTGTTTCAAGACAAGGTGCTGTAGAGTCTGCCCAAGTAAGTTTAACTGATGTATATGCAACTGTCCTTGAAACAATAGGAGAGGATTTGAATGGAGGTATTCACAACAGTTTTAGTTTAAAGGCATTGTTAGCAGATGCAACAGCTCCAAAAAGGCCTTTTAATTATTCAGAGGTGTCAGATTTAAATTATGCTATTAGTGACGGGACTTACAAGCTTATAAAACTGGGTAGTAATTATGAATTTTATGATTTACCAAATGACAGACGAGAACGCTTTCCTTTAGATTTAAATTCGTTGTCTCAAGCGGCTTTAGATGCCTACCAAACTTTATTTGATGAATTATCTACTCAAATCACAGGATGGTCTTGTAATGATGGAATCCAGAATGGTAATGAAACGGGCATTGATTGTGGCGGCGATTGTGATTCTTGTAATTTGTCAACCAATATTCACCAAAAACCAAACATTAACTTAGTTTACAATACAGTATCTAAACAAATAAAAATTAATTCTGATTTCAATTTAAAGGGACTTAAAGTATTTAATGTTATGGGGCAACAACAAACAGATTTACATCTTCAGGATGGCATATTAAACGCTTCAAACTTGGTTAATGGTCTTTATGTATTAAGATTCTATTTTGAGGGTGGTTATACGCAGTTAAAAAAAGTAATAATCTATTAAGCTGTTTATTTGGAACGTTTTTGTTTAACAAATACCGCTACTATTAATGTTGTAACTATTCCCATAATTAAATCGCCAAACACAGACATTACAATATAGTTTCTGAGTTCAAAATAGGTTTCAGCTTCAATAGCAGACATGAGGTTATTACTTACACTGTAATTAATCATGTTTTTAAAATAGTTTGGACTTATAATTTCGTGAATAATGACTTGGGATAGTGGTGAAAACAAGATGATAATAATGGTGATAATACTACCTGAAATAAGTCCTTCTTTATAAGTTAATTGTCCATTAAAATCGTGATGCCTCTTGTCTTTTAAAGCTTTAACATATATAACAATCGCAACTATGGCGAACAAATTTGTTACATAAGGATGTAAATGAATTCTTGAACTGTGGAGTCCAGAAAGCATTTCAATTAAGGTCCAAGTTAAAAGTGCCAAAATGAATATAAAGGCCCATTTGATTTCGGTTTTGAGACTAAACATATGAAATGGGGTTATATAATTTAGCTATAAGATACAATTATAAAATGTATTTTACATATCCAGAGTCTCAAGATGCGTCTAGGTCTTATTTTTATTGGCTCTCATTGCTTTGCGCTTTATTTTTTCTTCGGCATTACTTATTATAATTGCTCTGGACTTATTAGAGATTAAAATCGCATTTTCATAATCGGTATTGTCATAGTCCCAATAGGCTTCAATAATTTTGTTAAATGGGTATTGGTCACTATCAAAATGATATTTTTTTCTAATGGCTTTTAAGTCTGTTTTCAGTCTTTTGATAACCGTTTTGTATTTAGGGTCATTATACACGTTTACATCTTCTGTTGGATCTTTTTTCAAATCGTATAATTCCCATCCCGGAGGAGTAGTTGGGGTATCGCTTTTTTCAGAGGCTCCGTAGAAGAATAATAACTTATAATCTTCAGTTCTAAGTCCTATATGGGCCGGATTGTAATGATGAGCCATATGAAGTGGATAGTGGTAATAGGCTGCTTTTTTCCAATCTTTAGGTGTTTTCCCGGTATTCAGGATACTTTTAAAACTTTTCCCTTGCATCAAATCAGGAATTGTGCCCCCACCAAGATCAATTAGCGTTGGTGCAAAATCAATATTTTCAATGATGGCATTATTCACTAGTCCTTGGCTTATGGTTTTTGGATACCTAATAATAAATGGCATGCGCATGCCTTCTTCATAACCCCAGCGTTTATCAAAATAATCGTGTTCTCCCAGATAATAACCCTGATCAGCCGTGTAGATTATAATGGTGTTTTCTAAAGCATTATTTGCTTTAAGATAGCTAATCACTTTATTAATATTATCATCAATTCCTTTTACACATCGCAAGTATTTTTTTAGAAAATACTGGTAGGTTTCACCTAGGGTATCCTTGGTTTTAAAGGTATATTTTTTAAGTAGTTTTTTTTGATTTCTTACAATGTTTCTGTTGCTTACAGAAGAGCCAATGACATCAATCAGCTCATCATTGTAACCTCTTGTTGCAATAGACCCATGATTTTTTCTATCTCTTAAGTTTTCAGGTTCAGGAATGATTACGTTTTTTAGATAGTCTTCATACCTAGCGGCATAATCGTAAGGACCATGAGGTGCTTTGAAATGCATCTTTAAGAAAAAAGGTTTGGACTGGTCTCTTGATTTTAGCCATTCAATACTTGAGTCAGCTATACAATCTGAAGAGTGTCCTTGCATTTGTGTAGTACCTTTTTCAATTTTTTTACCTTTTTTAAATTTTTGAACTGGTAGCCCAGGCTCAGTAAAAATTGGATTAAAGTAAGCTCCTTGACTATGTAGCACTTTGAAATAATCAAAAGCCAGTGGTAATTCCCCAAGATGCCATTTGCCAATAACAGCGGTTTCATAACCCGCTGCTTTCATGGCTATGGGGAGGTGTTGATTCTCTTTAGATACTTTACCACCTAATGAGGTAACGCCGTTTGTAAAACTGTACTGTCCAGTTAAAATGGTGGCTCTGCTGGGAGAGCATATTGAATTATTACAAAATACATTTTCTAGTAACATGCCTTCTTTGGCTAATTGGTCTATAGTAGGGGTTGGATTGAGGTCTTTCAAACGCCCTCCATAAGCTCCAATAGCGGTGGCAGTATGATCATCAGACATGATAAACAAAATATTAGGTTGTGACTGAGCAAAACCCAATGTTACAAATAAACAACAATAATAACGCCAACCAATTTTTAGAAACCAATTCATAATTTTACTTTTATATCCTTGCAAATTATAATATACTGTTTCACTTAAAAATATTAATCTTCACAAATAGTATAACATTTTGAATGGCCTTATAATTACTGACATAAATTGCACAATCAAGACTTCATTATTTATAATGTTTGAAATAAGGCTATCTTAATTTGAGGGATTTAGTAAGATAAGATTATTAAAATTTTTCTTAATGGGATATTATGATTTTACCACTAACAGATTTTTGGTTTAGTTCTAATTTATAAACATATAACCCATTTGGAATTTGACTAATATCTATGGTTTCCTGAGCTAAAATAGGTTGACTTAAAACTAATTGTCCTTGAAGATTAGATACAGATAAATTTGCTTTAATAATATCAGTACTTGAAATTTTAAAATTAACGAAGTTCGAAGCAGGGTTGGGATAGACAACTAACAAATTTTTGTTGAGTTCAGATATATCCGTTGTGTTATCATCAGAATATACATAAGTTTCCTTTTCAACATTCATCCAAACTTCATTAATGTTATCATACTGTTCATACAAGTAATTTAGTGGTTTGTTCACAATTTCTGATTTGTATTCAGGGTCAAAACTTATAATTGGTGGGCCATCAATAGTATCATATGATATAGAAGTATCGTATGAGTAGGTGTATTTTGAATAAGGCCATGAATTTACAACGTAATCAATTAACTCAATAATTGGATTACCATTATTATCAAAATGATAATCTATGGTTTCAATAGAATCCCACTCAGAATCGATACCATCCCATCTGCTAGTTAATTCAATAATTTGTGGTGCTGAAGCATTGTAGGTATAGTTGTATTTATCAAGATTTACCCAATTGGCATTTTCAGAATCAAAACTTTGAAAAATAGCCTCTTCTCTTAGGCCATTATTATATGAAACTACATAACGTTCAAAGTTTTCCCATGTATCGTTTTCAAAATTCCTTTCTTGGTTCAACAACAATACCAAATTGCCATTATCATAAGTGTAGTCGTACTTATCAACCTCAATCCAAATACCATCATTTTCGTTCCATGAACTGTAGATTTCAGAAATTATATTTTGATCGGTATCATAAGTTATATCAACTTTATCTTCAATGACCCAAGAACTCTCTGTCTCGTTCCAAAACCTTTCAATACCCTCAATAGGATTGCCAGAATTATTATAGGTGTAACTGGAAAGCATACTATTTTTCCATGATTCACTACTCGAATCATAAACCGTATACAGTTCTGTAATCGCATTACCACTAGTATCGTATTCATAATCTGCTTGTTCACTATGAAGCCAGTCAGACTCAGAAGAATCCCATTCAAAATATTGTTTTGAAAGTAATTGAGAATGATTTTCATTAGTACCTCGGTGGCTTGTATTTTTAGTTAAGTTGTTTTTTTGATGGAGTTTAACCTTTAAAGGCTTTGATTTATTAGAAATTAAAAAAGATTGATGTTTTTGAGCAAAACTTTGAACAAAAAAGATAATGCACAAGATGGAGGTAAGTAATTTTTTCATAATCACATATGGTTAGTTATTACTTACAAGGTAATCAATTATTTGATTTACAGTAACTTACCTAAAAACTGTGATGAAAACTAAATTGTAGCTGGCGCTTCGCCCAAGTGTTGGTCGTTTGTTTCATTACACCTAACTGTACTTTATAACCTGGTTTTATGACGTAGCCAATGCCAGAGTAAAAGCGGTTTCTATCAAAAAATGCTACAGATCTGTTGTCCCCAATGTCACGTTGGCCGTTGACAAATAATTCATTGTACAGCGCGATATAATAGGTTTTGGGTGTAATAGCATCATTGTTTAAAGGAATATTTAGAAACAGATTATAACGGTACCGGGTTCTAAAATCTTGACCCTCAACAAAACGTTGCTCATACCTAAACCTGTGGTTGGTGTAAAAGCGTTTGCCAAATTTTACAGGATA
>JBELHJ010000088.1:0-6028 GCA_042091495.1 Bacteroidota bacterium | reverse complement strand
ATCTGCTATTAGAATCTCCCTTTTTCTTTAAAACCAATTAACTTTATGAAAGTTAACATAAACTGTTTTAAACTTACGAAAAAAAAAATATAAACAGATATTTATAATTTAAAATTGAATCATAAATATCTGTTTTTGAACATTTTATATCTTTTTTTTGGTTAACTTTAGATGTATTTAAAATTTATTTTAATGACAATAGAGGCCATTGAAGACGAAATTCTATTTTATATAAGTTTAAAAAATCCTAAGCGTATTGAAGCTTCATCTACTAGGGTTCAATATGTTTTTAATGGTAATGAAATAAAACGTTCTCAAAAACGTCTTCAAATCCAAAAAAATTCCGAGCGTTATAAGATTACTTTACATACAGAATTAAAAAACACAAATGTAGTTTCTTCTAAGTCTTATCTTGATATAACAACAAAATCCTCAGAATTAAATGAAGCGTTGTTAAATTTGTTTTTATCTCATGAATCTAAAGAACAAGTTTTTTTAATAAATAACCCAAGTGGATTATTTCCAAAATTGAAAAACTATCTTAAGCTGTCTTTTTTTAATTGGATTTAAACAAGAGAGCTCTCCATCAAAAATTATCTGTCTTTAAGCGTTTGTAATTTCCTCTATTTCTTGATAAGTAAGGGTCAAAGTTAAATAATAGTGAAAATTCCAACACTTTAGGAGGTAGAATATTTTCTGATGATACGGGGAAACTGTACCCTACATTAAAATCAATATTTCCAACTGCAATTCCAGTATTGAATCCAATATTTGTGAAGTTAAAGGCTTCTAAAGATGTTACTTTTTGATTAATTCCAATAACGAAACTATTTAATTGCAATTCTTGGTTGGCATAAAAACGCATTAGTTCGCCTTGTTTATTTGCAGAGACATAAAAAAACAGGTAGGTGTTCCTTGGTAATGCACTTCTATTATATTTATTTAAATCAAATTCATAAGCTGCTTGTAGGGATATACTCATATCTCGAGGTTCTTCAACTTCTTGATTTAAACTAATATTTGCCTGATTAATATGCTTTATAGCTAGTCCAAGTAGATAGTTTTCGTTGTAAATAATACCAGAAGCTCCAACATCAAAGCCAGTAGCACTTTGGTCTAAATTGGCAGCAGGATCAATAGAAGAAGAGGCTATAAAACCAGTTAGTAAATTTAATTGATCTTCAAAAACTAAATTTTCTGATTTTATAGATCTATTCAAAAACCCTATATACAATGACGGCAGGAAGTATGTATTATAGTTTAAGGACATTTTATATATATAGGACAGATTAATTTGATTTTCGAGTAACCCGAATTCTTCAACCTGGTGTGAAACCACATCTAAACCAATAGCAAAATTAAGATCACTAAAACTTACTCCTGTAAATCCATATTTAGTATCAATATTTTGAATGCCATCATAATTAATACTGTTATAAATTACACCTGCTGTAGTTTGGTTATTAAAACCATAGTAACTGGGGTTTAATATCTGAATATTGTGAGACTCATTAGTCAATATTCCCTGAGCATGAGAGATTAATCCAAAAATTTGGAACATCATAACTATACTATATATTTTGAATCTCATACTATCTTAAAATTTTAAATATTCCTGTCTTAGTTACTGTTTCATCGTTAATCAAAACTGCCTGAATTTTATATTCAAAGTAAGAAGAGCTGTTGTATGCATTGGTTGCATTCCATCCTCTAATAGATATTCCTTGAATATTAGGATTAGCACCCACTGTTCCTTCTTCTGTATACATTAGATTGCCAGATTGATCATAAATATTAAATATTATAGATTTTATACCATTAAAAAGTGGTCTATATAAATCATTTATATTATCACCATTAGGGGAGAATACATTTGGAATCATGATACTGTAGCCATCATCAACAGTTAATGTTTTACTAACACTACTAGAGCATCCTGCCGCGTTTGTTACCGTTAAAACCACATCATAAGTGCCACTTTGAACAAACTGATGCGATACGTTACTGCCATATTGATAACCGCTTGAATCTCCAAAATCCCATTGCATGGCTGTATAACTACCAAAATTTAGGACCTGGAATTCAACAAACGAACGTTTAGAGATTATTCCATACTCTTCAAATTCAGGACTGGTAAATGTATATTCTGGTTCACTTAAATTAAAGTTCAATAGGGTTTGGTCAACAATAGTTCCACAACCAAATTCATTGATAATTTCAAGTATACCGTTTGGTGCTGGATTCGCAATAAATAATTGGTAAACGTCTTTTTCAATGTCACTACTAATTAAATCAACATTAGTATTACTAATAATGGTATTATTATAGTAGAAGAATAATTCTCCTTTGACATTAAATAAATCTATGGTAATTGATCCACTTTCAAGATTACATAAGGTTTCTTCAACACTTATGCTACCATAATTTATGGCATCTCTAGTTAATTCAAAATTTAATTCGTTACTACAAAATATATTACCACTAAAGTCTTCATCTGTAACTATTACTTTATAAATTCCATCTTCTAAGTTCGTAATGAATGAGTTACCTGCTAAGTCTGGTAAAAGTGACCATTGTCCAGTAGAGCATGACGAGGATCCTCCACTTAAAGTGAAAGGTGATATGTCTGCAGTATCAGGATTGATATCGTGATCAAAATTTGGTATAAGCGATATAGTAGACTGTTTTGCACAAACTGATAATGTATTATTAACTAGTGCTCCGTTAAATACTTCAAGATTTGTAAAATTATTACCTGTATCACAGAGTTGGTAACTCACAATTCCAATACTGTAATTGTCGTTAATGCCATCATTGTTATTATCAGTTAGTCCTGCATCAACAGATCCATCCCCATCACTATCTGCATCAGCCAAGTCAAAAATACCATCACCATCTGTATCTGTTTTACCTGGGTCAATTACAGCATCCCCATCAATATTGGCATCAGCGTAATCTGGTATACCGTCATTATCATTGTTTATAGGTATAATTGAAAACGTAAAGCAATTATTACTTTCATCTAGTTTGTACCAATTAATTTTTTTGACAAGTTCATCACTTCCTCCCGTAACATTAATTTGAATTTCACCATCATCTAGTTCGGTTTCACAACTAGGCGGTATGGTATTAATTTCTTGAATCTCAATAGGATCTGCTTCTAATATTTCATAGGATGCAGATACCTGACAATTATTACTTCCTGTGTCTGTTATGGTAAGGTTGTAGGTTCCTACAGCCAGGTTTTTAATATTTAATGTTGAATTGGTGTAATTATTAGGACCTGTCCATTCCACTATGTAGTTGGCAGTTGGACTACCTCCATTAACTACAATATTTATTTCTCCATCGCCATCACCATTACAGAGAATATTCTTTACTTCAGTGTTTGTTGGGTTTGTAGACATTACGGTTACATTTTCTGTATTGGCAATTTCTACAGTTGGATAGATAGTAATTGTTCCTTCTATTTCTGCTGGACAATTACTCACAGAGAAAATGGTATAGTCAAAATCTTGAACAGTTAATAGTTTTGTACCATTATAACTTCCATCAACAGTAACCGTATTATTAGTAGTATTGAATGTTGCATTAAATCCAGGAGGTAGACCAATGGACGCGATGTCGTTTGTATTTCCTATAACTTGATATTCGATGGTATCTATAACTCCATACTCACAAATCACCTGTTGGTCAGTCCCAACATCTGAAGTTAATGTTAAAAAGGCTCCATCGTTAACTGTAATTATACCATTGAAAGTTGTTTCACAGCCTCCAAGTGTTTTTACTTCGTATGGAAAAACACCAATTACATCAGGCACTCCACTAATAGTTAATCGTTTAATAGTAGTTCCAGATATTTCCTGAATATTAAAAGATAATCCATTGGGTAATCCTGTAACATTAGCAGTTATGGTATTTGTAATATTAAATATAATATCATCAAAAGTGTTAAACTGACATGTTGTTTGCGAAGTTTGACCAGAGTTAGCATCAGTTTGAATAGATCCGGTACTATTTATTTCTATGCTACCATTTAATGTTTTTGGAGCACAAGAACCAAAAGTGGTAACGGTGTAGTTATAAATTCCAGCACTGTCTGTAGCAGCACCACTAATAATTAATTCATTTAAAGTAGCGGTATATGAAACTCCAATAGGTAGTCCTGAAACATTAGCACCTAAGGTACCTTCACTCAAACTATACACTATATCTGTAATAATATCATCTTGACATAGTATTTGCTGGTCTGTACCAAGGCCTGAAGTTAATAAAGCATTGTCGTCTGGATTTATTGTTATACTTCCATTAACAATATTATCACAGTTTTGGTTATTGGTTTCAACAGTGTAATTAAATACTTGAGTACTTGTTATATCTAGGGTTGAGAAGCCTTGAATAATAACTTGATTATTGGTTACTTCAAAGAAAACACCTTGAGGAAGACCACTAACTGTAATTGGGATGTTTGGCAAACCAATATCATAAATAATTTTATCAATAGTATCGTCTTCACAAATGATCTGATCTTCTAAGCCACTACCTGAAGCCAGAGTAATAGGCACAATAGGATCTATTTCTATAGATCCAGAGACAGCGGTTTCATCACATCCGTAATTATTACTACTAGTGGTAATGGTATAATTAAACGTTCCAGATACTTCAGGAATTCCACTAATAGTTAATGTACTTCCTGTTATTTCATAATCTACTCCAAGTGGTAAAGTACCTGGTGCAATAGAAGCTGAATTGGTATTTAATAACTCGTATTGAATTGAATTGAGTGGACTTAGTTCACACAAAGTTTGGTTATCACTACCAAAACTTGAAATCAAGTTTATTTCACTGGATGGATTAACAACAATTAAACCACCTAGGGTAGCATCATTACAGCCGTTGGCATTATATGCTGAAATGGTATAATTAAATGAAGTTGGAACGGTTACAAGCTCATTTACAATACCAGAGATTACCACTTCATTTGATGCATTTAAAGAGTATGTTAGACCATTGGGAAGGTTAAATATTTCATAAGATGTTGCACCTTCACTTAAGGTATAAATAATTGTTGCTATGGAAGTATTTGGACCAGTTTCACAAACCTCTTGATTAGTAGTTGAAGGCAATGAGGATAAACTAATCTTACTGTCAGGATATAATGTTATTGAGCCACTTATAGTATCATCTAAACAATTATTACCTGTTGTAGTAATAGTATAATTGAATGTTTGATCTTGCGTAATACTTTCGTTAGGTGTTCCTGAAATTGAAATAGTATCTCCAATCAATTGATGTTGAAGTCCACTTGGCAATCCAGAAATCACATAATTAGTAGCACCTTCGCTTAGTAAGTATTCGATATTGACAGGTAACGTAGTATTCTCACAAAATGATTGGTTATCTGAACCTCCTATAGAAGTTAATTCTATTTTATGATCTGGATTTACTACAATTTGTCCGTCGAATGTTACAGCACACTCAGACCCTGATGTTGTTATTTGATAATTATAGGTTTTAATACTAGTTTCATTTGTTGATAGGGTACCTCCAATAGTAAATACACCAGTATTAACTCCTACAGTCAAGCCGTCTGGTAAACCACTAACTGAAGCGTTAGTTGCACCATCACCTAGATTAAATTTTAGATCTAAAGTTTCGCCTTCACAAACCGTTGGTGATGCCGAATTATAGTTGCTAGCTGCTGCATCAAATGCTATGGTGTTTATTTGATTTACAGTTATGGCTCCAGTAAGATTTTCTTCATTACAAGATCCACTACCTGTAGTAGAGATATCGTAAGTCATTATGGTAGTCGTATTGATATTTCCAGATGGTGTTCCATAAATTCTTAATGTATCTGATGTTGGGAAATCAAAACTTAGTCCGTTAGGTAATGCATTGACAGAAGCATTTGTTGCGCCTCCAGCAATTTGATAGATAATATCTGTAATGGGTTCTCCTTCACAAATGATTTGATTTTGGTTATTAGTAGTATTAATAAACTCTCCATCAGGATTCACTGTAATAG
>JBELHJ010000087.1:0-6050 GCA_042091495.1 Bacteroidota bacterium | reverse complement strand
TAGCTTATGAGGATGATGGAAATAAAGCATTATCACTTTGTAAAATCGCAAAAGACATTTCTGTAGGCCAATCTTCAATTAGAATTAATGAAACTATTGAGTTCATAGAAGATTGGTTAAAATCTGCTCCTGATAAAGATCAAGTAATTGGATATGAAGCAATTAATGAGCTGCAAACTCTTATGAACGAAGCAGTTGAACTTTTAAATAAGTCTGCATAATGAGTCGAAGAGCTAATATGGATCATATGCTGCCCCAAGCAATGAGATCTAAACCAAGGAATCACCTTTTTTTAAAAATTACAAAACTAAACAATACTCTAGATGAAAAGGGTAAATTTATTATTGAGACCTTTCAAGAAACTCCTGAAGTTTATGAAAACATTAGTGATCAGGTTGTTCAGGTTTCAATGGCTAGTTTGATTCATTTAATGAATAAAAACGGATTTAATATACATTATTTCAATGCTTTTGAGTTTTTAAATAAGTTTAAAATGTCTGAAGAGACTAAGCATAAATACATCGAAAATCTCAAGATAATACGAAGTAATAAAAGAATAGAAATTGATAACATTATAGGATTTAATTCAAGACAAACGCGATTTATACACCAACCTCAAAGTTCAAGTGGTTGTTATATAGCCACGATGGTATACAAAGATTATAACCACCCAAAAGTCATGGTTTTAAGGAATTTTAGAGATGACTTTTTATTGAATTATTTTATTGGCAGAGAGTTTGTCAAATTCTATTATAAATACTCACCATCACTAGTGGAATTACTAAAAGATAAAAGATCCATTAACAACATCATAAAAAAAAGTCTTAATATGATTATTAAACTAATTGATAAAAAATGAAAATGAAATTAATTTTAGTAACTGTACTGTTCGTTACTTTTTCTTTCGGACAAAGCGACTCTATTTCTACAACCCAGAATCTATTAAATGATAAAATCATAAATGATCTAGAAATACAAATTGACAATCTTGAAAAGAATTATTTTGAGGTGAAATCTATTCTATTAGATTCCTTTGCCAAACAAAATAAAAATAATAAATATGTTGATAGCATAATAGCATCACAAAATGAGACACTACAAGCCGTCTCAATTCGGCTAGAAAGTATCTCAACTAAAATAGACACAATTAGTATATCGTATTCTTCAAAACTTGACATGCTCGAAAGATTAATTAACGAGAATTACGAGAAGAATTTATTAAAGCAATCATCATTAACACAATCTATTTCAGATGTGAATCAAAAAACAGCTAGAGATTTTGAAAGCTTAAACATTTCTTTGAACTCAAAATCATTATGGGCTTACTTGCTTTTATCATCTGTTTTTGTCTTAGTGTTGTTTCTTTTTTATTTTTTAAGAAAAAGGGTTTCTCTATCAACGAGCAAATTAGAATCGGAACAATTAAAATTAGATGAAAAATTAATTAATCTGTATGAGTCTAAGTTAACGGAACAAAAACAACAAATCACAAACACTTCCAATAAAGATATTGATCATTCACTTGCAATAAAAGTTAGTGACGAAATTATAAGGATGCAAAAAAATATTGCAAGTATGCCTGATGATACAAGAGGGTTAAAACAGCTCACAAAAGCCTTACAAAGAATTAAAGACACCTTTAAGTTGAACGGATATGAAATGATTGACATGCTAAATAAACCATATAATGATGGTATGAAGGTAGTAGCAAATTTCGTTACTGATGATTCACTAGAGTCTGGTCAACAAATAATCACCAGAATCATTAAACCCCAAATTAATTTCAATGGTATAATGATACAATCAGCACAAATAGAAGTTAGTGTAGGAGAATAAATAAATTATGGGAAGAACAAAGATTGATTACGGAATAGATTTAGGAACAACAAACTCTGCAATAGTTAGAATGGAAAGTGGAGAGCCTAAAATAAAAAAAACGGACACTTTAAAAGACACAATGCCGTCGTGTGTGTTTTTTAATAAAAAGAAATCCATCTCTATAGGAGACTCTGCTTACAATAGCTACAAGAGGGATAAACTTGGAGCCATGCGTTCATTTAAAGCTGATACCTCCAATGCATTTATCGAGTTCAAAAGAACTATGGGAACCGATAAAAAATTTCATAGTTCCTTTATGGAGAAAGATTATTCTTCAGAAGAACTTTCATCTGAAATACTAAAAACATTGAAATCTTTTATTACGGATGATGAAGTTTCTAGTGCTGTAATTACAGTCCCTGCAAAATTTAATACAACCCAAATTGATGCAACACAGAAGGCTGCAGAATTAGCAGGTTTCTCTCATGTTGAACTTTTACAAGAACCTATTGCTGCTTCTATGGCCTATGGATTAGATGCTAGTAAAACAGATGGCTTTTGGCTAGTTTTTGACTTTGGGGGAGGAACATTTGATTCTGCATTAATTAAGGTTGAAGAAGGGATAATGAAAGTAGTTGATACTGAAGGGGACAATCACCTTGGGGGAAAAGACTTAGATTATGCTGTAGTAGACAATGTTATAATCCCATTTCTTAAAAAAGAATTTTCAATTGAAAATATCTTAAGTGATGAGGTCAAAAAAAATATTCTAAGGGATGCTATGAAGTTTTATGGCGAACAGGCTAAAATTCAATTATCTTTTAATGAAACATATGACATTTTAACAGATATAGGTGAAATCCCAGGAACTGATGATAACGGTGAAGAATTTGAACTTGACTTTACCATCACAAGGGAAGACTTCAAGACTGCAGTTGAGCCAATTTTCCAGCAAGCCATAGATATATGTAAAGATTTAATCAATAGAAATAATATCAATGGTAGTGATTTAGCTACGGTTTTATTGGTAGGAGGTCCTACATACTCTCCGCTTCTTAGATCAATGTTAAATGATCAACTCTCAAAAAATGTAAACACAAACATAGACCCTATGACAGCTGTTGCTGCTGGTGCTGCATTGTATGCGTCTACAAGAGAAATGCCTACCGAATTACAAAACAGAGATTTGGCTAAAATACAGTTAGATTTAAAATATGAACCGACTTCTGTTGAGTTAGAAGAATTCATTACAATTCACATACTAAGAGAAAAAACGAGCGGAAATATTCCTGAATCATTATTAATTGAACTAGTGAGGGCTGATAAAGGATGGTCTAGTGGGAAACTGGAAATTGATGGAGATTCAGAGTTAATTGAAGTTATTCTTGAGCCGAGTAAAGCTAATAGCTTTAATATTGTGACTTATGATGCTAAGGGAACTGTATATGATTGTGAGCCTAATGAAATTACTATAATTCAAGGATCAAAAATTGGAAGTGCTACATTACCTATGAATATCGGAATTGAATTGAAGGATAATATAACTGGGCTAATAAGATTTAAGACAATTAGTGGGCTTGAAAAAAACACCTCTTTACCAGCTATAGGAAAAACAAGTGGTTTAAAAACTCAAAAGCAAATTAGACCTGGAAATAAAGAAGATTTTATTAAAATTCCACTATATGAAGGGGATACAGGATCTGATGGTACCAAGGCAATTAATAACGAGCACATTAAAGACGTAATTATTACTGGGGAGGATCTCCCAAAACTATTACCAAGTGGTTCAGATGTCGAATTAACAATTAATGTTGACACATCAAGAAGAAATAAGTTTGAAGTTTATTTTCCTTATCTTGATGAAACTATAGAACTCGACGTAGAAACCTCTACTAAATCAAGTATATCAGCTGAAAAATTAGAAACTGAAATATCTAAAGCAATAAATTCTGTCAAGCTATTAAATGAATCATCAAACTCAGTTGATGAGAATCAAATTTCAAAAATAGAAATTGATTTAAATGACTTAAGTTCTATGTTAGAAAATGGTAGGGAAGATGACGATACTAGAAATAAAATTTTAGATAAACTTCGGAAGGTTTTAAAAAGCATTGATGCTGTTGGAGAAGCTTCTGAATGGCCAACTATTAAATCTGAGTTAACAGAACTCATTACAAGGTTGGAAGAGATTAATCAGGAATATGGAAATAATAATACTTCTCAAATTGTATCCAAATATAAAGATCAAGTTAATGACGTGGTAAATGGAGAAAACATCCAATTGGCAAAGGAACTTATGGACCAAATAAGGAGTTTAAATTTCAGCTTAGTAGATCAAGGAGCTGGTGTTGCGTTAGACATCGCAATGATAAAGGGCTTTGACGATGAATTTAACACTCATGACTGGTCTAATATTAATCAAGCCAGGGCACTCTTAAACCAGGCCAAACAAATTATTTCTACCAATCCTACTAAAGCATCTTTAAGACCCATTGTTGTTGGTCTATATGATCTATTACCAAATTTAGATCGTCCGATCACTGAAGATGATGATGAAACCGTATTAACGAACTAGAGATTTTGTGATTTTAAAACGAGATGAAGTTATAAATAATACCTATACAATAAAGTTTTTTATAGGGCAGGGAGCATTCGGTGAGGTTTATAGAGTTAAACATAAATTCTTGGGACTTCAGGTTTTGAAAATTCTAAAACCTGAATATGTTTTAAACTCTGAATTGGATACTTTGATAAAAGAAGCCCTCATTTTATCTAAGTTGACGCATGAAAACATTGTACGTGTATTTGAGACTAATAACTTTCAAAAAGGTGGTGAAACATATTATTTCATTGCTATGGAATTTGTTTCTGGAGAATCATTATCAGATTTACTTAAAAGGGAAATTAAGCTTTCGTTAGAAAAGACATTAAAAATTCAAGCTGATTTTCTAAAAGGTCTATCTAAGGCACACTCTAATTCAATAATTCACAGAGATATTAACCCGGATAATATATTAATATGTTACAATAAAAAAGAACCTAAAGGTCTATTATCAGATTTCGGCCTTGCTCAAGAAGTAAATGCATTAGATAAAATATCTAGTGCAGCAGGAAGATATCTTTATTTTGCACCTGAGTGTTATTCTAATATTTATCTGCCAGCAAGTGACGTTTTTTCTGCCGGTATTGTATTGTATAAAATGTTAACAGGTGCATACCCTTGGGAAATAGATATATCAGGATTTTATGATTTTGATGATTTCAGAAAGAAAATTATTGAGGCAAGGAAAAAACGTCCAACAGCACCATCTCTAGTCGACTCAAAAATTCCTAAGGAATTAGACGATATAGTAATTAAATCATTAGAGTTAGACATTGAAAACAGATATACTAATGGTATGGATTTTTTAGAAGCAATCAATAAAATAATTATAACTTAAAAATTAAATTATGGAAAGTATAGATTTTAAAAAGATTTTATTTGAGACAGCGTTCTGTGTCATGGCCTGTGATGGTCACATCGATCAATCTGAGGTTGAAGAAATGGAAAAAATTGACAAAAACACCTCATATTTTAACGATATAGACTTAAGTCAAGAGCTAAGTTTTTTGGTGAACGAAATTAAAACAAAGGGCAAATCAATATTAACAGATTTTTTTGAAAAAATTAAATCTGCGGATTTTTCTGTTGTTCAAGAACTTTTAATAATGGAGATATCACTTAGACTTATTAGTGCAGACAATAAAGTTGAAGAAAATGAAATAACGTTCTTAAATCTATTACGATCCAAATTAAAAGTTACTAATGAAATTTTATACGATAGGTTTGGAAAGGTCCCATATTTTAAGGACTTAAATAGAAATAAATTAGATGAAACAACAAATAACAATTTAAGTGATTTAATTCAGGATATTAAACTTCCAAATATATCGACTTTAGAAGCAGTTGAAATAAAAAAAGAGAATTGATAATTGCTTTATGAAGCCTAACAAGGACCTAATATTATCATTTGAATTTAATGACTCGCATTTTGAGTTTTTTAAACTTAAAACTATACGGGGCACCAATATATTTTTTGATTCTGATAAAAATTTTTATGCTTCGTGGGATGATTTATGGCATGTATTAAGTAATATGTCACCGGAAAAAAAATATCACTGGACTCAACTTATCCCTAAATACATAGCTAAAGATTATAAGCGTTTAATTATTCGCAATTTAAATAAACACA
>JBELHJ010000086.1:0-6490 GCA_042091495.1 Bacteroidota bacterium | reverse complement strand
CCTAGACTCTTCTGGACCAAAACCAGACGTGTTGCCAGTTACACCATGGGCCATAAATATTTTGAGGTTGCAAATTTAAAGCAAACTTTTTAATACACAAATAAATTTAAAAAAAATATTAATTTTAATAAGGTTATCATAAAACCGCAATGGCATTGTGTTTTTATTATTAAATTCGTCCGCACGAGATAGAAATTGATACTATGACAAATACCTACTTCAAAAAATGGAATACGCTTCTTGGCTGGATTACATTTACAATAAGTTTAATCGTTTATGCACTTACTATTGAACCTACTGTAAGTTTTTGGGATGCTGGTGAATACATTTTAACCTCCGCAAAACTTCAAGTTGGACACCCTCCAGGAGCTCCTTTATTTCAAATGATTGGTGCTTTCTTTTCAACCTTGGCTTTTGACGCCTCACAAATAGGAATGATGATGAATATGATGAGTGCATTTTCCAGTGCTTTTACTATTTTATTTATGTTTTGGTCATTAACACTATTATTAAACAAATTAAAATCTGAAGATAATGACAGCAAGAATTCAGATATTGCTGTTCTTGGTAGTGCTTTTGTTGGAAGTTTGAGTTTTGCATTCACAGACTCTTTTTGGTTTAACGCTGCTGAAACCGAAGTTTATGCTATGGCTACTTTAATTATGGCCGTTATGTTTTGGGCTGCTTTAAGATGGGAAAAAGAAATGCACACTTCAAGGGGCAATAAATGGCTTATCCTAATTTCATTTATTACTGGTTTATCTTTTGGAGTTCATTTTATGGGACTACTTACAATTCCTGCTATTGGATTGATTTATTTTTTCAAAAATTACAATAAAATAACAATTAAGCAATTTATTATTGCTAACGTAATTTCGGTAGCTGTTTTACTATTTATTTTTAAATTATTGCTCCCATCAACACTAAAATTATTTGGATACCTTGAAGTCTTTTTTGTAAACACTATTGGTCTTCCTTTCAATTCAGGGACTATTGTGGCAGCAATAATAATTATTTCTGTTTTTTCATTTGGTCTAAGATATACGAGGTCAAAACAGTACGTTACCTTGAACACATTAACCCTTTGCTTGTTATTTATTTTTATTGGTTTTTCGTCATGGCTAATGCTTCCTATCAGAGCTAACGCCAATGTGATCATCAATGAAAACAATCCTTCAGATGCTAGAGAATTATTGGCTTATTATAACTTAGAACAATACCCTGAAACACATTTGTTCTATGGTCCATTATTTACAGACCAATACTCTGGACTCGATGAGAACCAACCTTATGTAGACGACAAGAAAAACTACGAAAGAAATTATAAAACAGGGAAGTATGAAATAATTAATGATTGGAAGAACTCAAAACAAAATTATAATTCCGAACATGCTGCTTTCTTACCAAGAATGTGGAGTGCTGAACATGCAGAAAATTATATGATGTTCACAGGTCTATTAGAATTTAAAATAAAGCCTGAGTATCTGATGGAAGAACAAATAAGAGATTTAGTTTCTGATTTCAGAACCCGTCTTAATGAAGGTCGTATTGATTATGAAGATTACAATAACTTTTTAAAACAGTTTGGTCAATATTTAGAAATTGAAAAGCCAACTTTTATTGACAACTTATCGTTCTTAATTGAATATCAGCTAGGCTATATGTATTGGCGCTATTTCATGTGGAATTTTACAGGGCGTCAAGATGATATTCAAGGAAAATACAATGGCTTACATGGCAATTGGCTAAGTGGAATTAAATTTATTGATGAAATGCATTTAGGTCTTAATCAAGAAAACCTACCCGCTGATGTATTAAGTAATAAAGGAAGAAATACCTATTATTTTCTACCATTCATACTTGGATTAATAGGATTTTTCTTCTTATACAATAGAAATAAAAATCTGTTTTGGGTAATGCTTGTTTTCTTTTTGTTCACAGGGATAGCTATTCAAGTTTACACTAATGTAAGACCTTTCGAACCACGAGAAAGAGATTACTCTGTTGTAGGTTCATTTTACGTTTTTGCATTATGGATAGGATTTGGAGCTTATGCTATAATCGAAACACTCAGAAGTAAATTTAATCACAACTTATTAGCTCCAGCTATCACTTTAATATGTTTAATCTTAGTTCCGCTGAATATAATTTCTGATAACTGGGATGATCATGACCGATCTAACAGACGTACCGCAAATGCAATGGCTGTTAAATATCTGGAGTCTTGTGCCCCTAACGCTATACTTTTTACAATTGGTGATAATGACAGTTTCCCGTTATGGTACGCACAAGAGATTGAAGGCATAAGAAAAGATGTAAGAGTTATTAATACCAGTTTATTTCAAACAGACTGGTATATAGATCAAATGAAACGAAAGGCCTACACCAGTGATCCTATTCCCTCTAAATTAACGCATAATCAATACCGTGCAGGAACTAGAGATTATTTAATGGTTAGAGAGATTACTGACGACACATTGGACATTAAAACATTCATGAACTTTATAAGTAGTGATGAAAAACGTTTTAAACTTAAAAATCTGCTCAGACAAGTTGGTGAAGATCCGTCCACTTATCCAAACAGTTTACTAAACTCAAATTATCTACCAACAAGAAACATAAGCATACCGGTTAATAAAGAAATGGTATTAAAAAACGGTATCGTAGCAGATAAAGATAAAAATGAAATTGTTGACAATATAACCATTAAAATTTCTGGTGGAGCATTGTACAAAAACAGACTATTAATGTTGGATATAATTGCCAACAATAATTGGGAAAGGCCAATTTATTTTACTGGAGGTGCATTTGGTGATGAGGATTATATTTGGATGAAAGATTACTTACAACTTGATGGGATGTGTTATAAACTAACGCCAATAAAGACTAAAGTAAATAAATCTAACCCTTTTGATATGGGCCGCATTGATAGCGAATTGATGTATAATCAAATTAAATCATGGAACTGGGGAAATAGTGGTGAAAAAATCTATCATGACCCAGAAACAAGAAAAAATGGAATTACATACAGAGGCAATATCGCAAGATGTATTGAACAATTAATTACCGAGGAAAAATATCAAAAAGCCGAAGAACTTGCTGATTTGTCATTAGAAAAGATGCCAGTAAATACTTTTGGTTATTATACTTTACTTGAGCCATACATCAGTGCTTACTATGAAATTGATAAAAAAGAAAAAGCCAGAAATCTATTCGCTGAAACAGCGCTTCATTACCAAGAAAAACTAATTTTTTATAGCAAGCAAAGTATTGAAAATCAAACAAAATACTTGGAAGAAATTATTACAGACATAGAAAGATACCGCTCTTTAGTTGATGTTTTAATTGTTTATAACGACTCTATATTTGCTCAACAAGAGACTGAACGTTTTAATAGTTATTTGGAATTATTCAGATACTTTACTGGTGAGACCGATGTAACTCCGGAGGAAGACATAGACATTGAAAATAATTTAAGACTGCTAGACAGTAATTAAAATTGAATTTAACACCTTTTCAAACGCCTTGGCTTACCATGAAGGTTTTTTCAGATTATACCTGGAAAAAACCTATGTATAACAAAACTATTTATTTGACATTTGATGATGGTCCTACACCCATTGTCACCAGTTGGGTACTTGAAACTTTAAAACAGTATAATGCAAAAGCTACTTTTTTTTGTATTGGTAATAATATCAAGAAACATCCTGAACTGTTTAGAAAAATAATTAATGATAAACACAAGGTAGCTAATCACACTTATTATCACGAAAAAGGCTGGAAGACAAAAAATCAAGATTATTTAAAGAGTATAATACATACAGAAAAACTCATTTGTAAAATGGATTCTAATAATAAATCCAAGCTATTCAGACCACCTTACGGTCAAATTAGAAAGTCACAAGGAAAAGCTTTAATAGAAATGGGATATGAAATCGTTATGTGGTCTGTATTAACACAAGACTGGAAGCCGAATCTGTCTAATGAGAACTGCTTAAAGAAAACAATCAAAAGTATGAAAAATGGAAGTATTATTGTATTTCATGATAGCTTGAAAGCAGAGGAAAAATTAAAATACTTATTGCCCAGAGTTCTAGAACATTTCTCAAGTAAAGGTTTTAATTTTATTAGCCTTTAAATATATTTTTGAATAATTCCAATAAGAGTATTAGCATCTTGTTCTCCACTAAAACGCCATTTCATCTCTCCATCTTTATAAACAATAAGTGTGGGTAAACCCTTTACTCTCAGAGCTTCTGCTAAGGCAGAATTTTTATCGACATCAATTTTAATAACCTTAGCTTTATCGCCAAGAGCTGCTGCCACATCTTTTAAAACAGGGTGCATAGAAACTGAAGCTTCATTCCATTGGGTAAAAAAATCCAAAAGCACTGGAGTATTGACATCTATTAATTCACCAAATTTTGTCATAGCTATACAGAATTTGTATTGGTATTAACAAATATAACATTTTCAGTAAATTAAGACTCTATTTGCTTTTTTTTGAGTTTTATTACAGAAATTTCAGGCCAAATTCCTACACGCCCTGGATAGCCTAATACTCCAAAGCCTCGATTAACATTTATAAATTGGTTTTTCTCTTTGTAAATACCTGCCCAATATTTGTAACGCCACTTAACAGGACTCCATTTAATCCACCCTGGAATTTCAATACCAAATTGCATGCCATGCGTATGACCACTTAAAGTTAAATGATAATGTTCAGCATAGTCTATAACTACGTCTTCCCAATGGCTGGGATCATGACTTAGCAAAATTCTAAAATCTAATTTTGATAATCCCTCAGAGGCTTTAGCTAGATCACCTGCTTTTTTAAAGCCACCTCTACCCCAGTTTTCAACACCAACGAGAGCGATTTTATCAGACCCCTTTTTCAAAAAAACATGTTCATTCCTTAACAGTTTAAACCCCAAGTTTTCATGTGTTTTAATTAAATTCTCAAAATTTCTAATTTTTGAATCGTCATTTGGCCACTCTACGTAATCTCCGTAATCATGATTACCTAGAACAGAGTAGACACCATCATTTGCTTTAAGCCTCGCAAACTGATCCATCCATGGGTACATTTCATCCGCCTTATTATTTACAAGATCCCCCGTAAACATGATAACATCAGATTTTTGTTCATTTATTAAATTTATAGCATATGAAACCTTATCTATTCCATTAAGGCTACCCGCATGAATATCACTTATCTGAGTAATTTGATAACCATCAAACGCATTAGGTAAATCCTCAAATTCAAGCTCATAACTTAAAACTCTGTAATCATATCGCCCTTTAAAAATACCATACAATAAAGCTCCAAAAGGAAGAAAAGCCATGCCCATAGCTAAATAGCTAACAAATGTTCTTCTGGATGGAATAAATTCCGAAGATTGATTGTCAAAAATTTTGACATACAAGCCATAACCTAATCTAATAATATCTTCAAAAAAAAGAACGCTTACTATAACAATAACAAAGGTGAAATAACTCAATAAAAAACCTATGGCGTAACTTCTAGCTTTAGTCAAGGTTCGCCCTACATTTATAATTTGAAATTGATAAAAGAAATAAATTAATATACAGATAGCTATAGATAGAAATCCTATTCGCCAATAATGACTGTTTGGAAGCTGTTTAAAAACTTGTAATGTATACAGCGATAGTGCCACATAAACAACAATAAAAACAATCCAAGACATATAACAATAGTTTAAATTTCAATAATTGTTTAACCCAATTATTTTCTATGTGTAAATTTAGAATTTTCGACCAATATCTAACTATAAAAATTATACTTTAGTACACACTAATCAATCTTCCTACTACCGAATGAATGCAAATAATAAATCCTACAATAAAGCTTTTTATCTTTTAACTTTACTTTTCTTTTTATGGGGTTTCATTACAGTACTTGTTGACTCATTAATACCAAGACTAAGGGAGTTGTTTACTTTGACTTATTTTGAGGCAGGATTGGTTCAGTTTGCTTTTTTTGGAGCTTACTTTTTATTGTCAATCCCAGCGAGTTTTATTTTATCAAAAATTGGCTATAAGAAAGGAATTATACTTGGACTCTTAACTATGGCTTTGGGATGTCTATTATTTTATCCTGCGGCTTCATTCAGGGTTTTTGGAATTTTTATTGTAGCGTACTTTATTCTTGCAGGAGGAATCACATTATTACAAGTCGCTGCAAATCCATACGTAGCTGTTTTAGGAACCGAGGACAAAGCTTCAAGTAGATTAAATTTATCGCAAGCCTTTAACTCTCTTGGAACCGCTATTGCCCCAGCAATAGGCGCTTTATTTATCTTAAGTGATACCATTAAAAGCAGCTCCCAAATACAACAACTGACTGAACTTGAAAAACAATCCTATTATGCGACGGAAGCAGCAGCAGTTCAATATCCATTTCTGGGATTGGCATTATTTATAATATTAATTGCTTTGGTTTTCTTTTTTGTTAAACTACCTAAACTCA
>JBELHJ010000085.1:0-6595 GCA_042091495.1 Bacteroidota bacterium | reverse complement strand
GGCAAAACTCCGTTTAAACTAAATAATCCGTCAAAGTCAGTATTAGTAGCAATTTTTCTGTCTTTAATAATAACAGTTGCTCCTGGGATGGGTGAATTTGTCTCTGCGTCAAAAACTTTACCATTAATGGTTTGTTGCCCGTAAACAACGCTAACTAATGAAAAAGTTAATAATAGCAATATAATTCTCATAAATTAATATTTAATGTATTTATTTTTTGCTGTAATAACAAAAGTATATTTTATTTAAATATTACATCGTTATACAACCTATACAAAACACATACAACTATTATAAATTTAGTATATAATCGATTAAATTAACATCCCTAGATAAGTCCATTCGCTTTCTTAATCTATATCTCTTAATTTCAACACTTTTTGTCGAAATATTAAATAATGGTGCGATTTCTTTTGATGTAAGGTTAAGTCTTAAATATGCACACAAGCGCAAGTCATTGTGAGTTAATTTTGGATGTTTTGATTTTATGTTTTTTAAAAAATTCTTATCTGAGTTATCAAAAGCTTGCCGAAAAAATTCCCAGTCATCAGTATTTTTAGATTTATGCTTAATTAACCTTATTACACGGGTAATAACTGGGTTTGATTCCATGTTTTCTAAATCATTTAATATTGTTTGCAAAAATTGGTTTTTCTTTAAAATTGCCATTGTTGCAATAGCGAGTTCACGATTTTTACTTTCAATATTCTCCTCCAAGTTTTTTTTCTCAAGTTGAATAAGTTCGTCTTTGTTTCTTAACTCTATTAACTCCAACTTTTGATTATTTTCCTTAATTATTCTCAATTGGACTTTAGCATAATATTTCTCGTAAGCTTTATTAATAGTAAATGCCATAAAAATAAAAATTGCAACAACAGTAAAAATTACAAAATTATTTGCATACCATGGCTTCAAAATATTAAATTCCCTTTGTGTAGACACAACTTCTAAATCGCTAATTCGTGCTTCAAGCTTCAATTTATATTTTCCAAATCCTAGATTTCCGAAACTAACTCTATCGTAATTATCCCATTTACTCCAGCTTTTGTTGTATCCCTCTAAAATGAAACGATATTTAATTTGATCATTGAACTTGTATTCTGGCAAACTGAATTCAAATGAAATAGTATTGAATTCATAAGGTACATTGTTAATACCGTTAATATTCAGTGTCTTTGTTTGCTGTAAAAGGTTTTTGGATGAAACTTTACTAATAATTATGTCATTAGTAATTTTAGGGGGAGAGGAAAGATTTGTTAACAAGTAACCTTGTCTAGAGCCTATAAGATAATTGTTTTTTGCAATTAATGTTATGTTTTCAAAACCAATAACATCCTTTCTTGTTTGCTGTCCAATAAAAAACCTATTGAGTTCTAGTTGCTTAGAGAAGATATTTTTTTCTAGTTTGTAAATGTAATTTTCCCCAAACAAAAAGAGCTTGTCACTACTAACGGAAATCATTCTTTGAGCATTAAAAGTGTCCTCAGCCAATAAATTTGTGATTTGACTATCGATTTTAAACTTTTCTTCATCAATATCAAATTTGTATAATCCCCTACGATTAAAATAATATATATCCCCCCCCATAGAACAAAGATCTGAAGGCCCAGTCTCTATTGGTATTTTTGTCACCTTTGTTATTGACTCGTAATCTTTTGAGATTTGTAAGTTAAATAACCCTTTATACCCATGACTAACAATGGCGCTATGTTTAGATGATATCTCAGTAAATCGTGAAGAAATATCAAATCCTTTTAACTTGTTTTTGTATTCCCATTTATCGTTTTGTTTATTGATTATATGTAGTCCATTGTATGTACCTACAAGAATTCTTGATTTATCTATTTTAGAAAACTTCCAAGAGCCTAAATCTTTAATAAGTGGTATTATATTATTATCATTAATTTCAAAAAAACCAAGATTGTGTGAACAAAAAAGTGTGTTATCAATTTTTGCTAAGTTCCATACTTGGCCTTGTAATCGATCAATTTTTTTAAACGGTGCTTGAGAGTACAGTTCTTTGTAGAATAATCCTTGATTTGTGCCCAAGTATAATTTATTATTATGGATTGCGCTAGTGTACACAGAACCAAGATTTCCTAAATAATCAAAATAAAATTTATTGTTAGAGTTTAAATTGACCATAGCGAGTCCATTGTCTAAACCGACCCACAAGTTTTGATCTAAATCAATAAAGCTACTTAGAACAGTATTATTGTTTAAACCATTTCCTTTTCTGAGAGAATAAACAACATCCCCTTTTGCATCTAAAATTATTAATCCCCTTGTGACTGTACCGATTACAAAATAGTCATTTCGAATGCTAGTTGCGCTGTAAACCAATGATTCATTAAAAATGGAATTGGAATTTATGATCCAGCGACGAATTTGGTTTGAATGCTTACGGTAAAAACCATCTTTATCAGTTAAAAATAATAACTCATCACCGCGTTTAAAAATTTCTACAACCGTATTATTATTGAGTTGAGATCCAGTAACAAACTTTATCAATTTATCGCTACTTACTTTATATATTGAAAAATCATTGGTTTGTATATAAACATCGTCGTCAACAAAATATGACTTGATTACCACGTCATTTTTGGGTTTAAGTGTATTTATAGAATTTGTGATTTGGTTATAGATGATTAATCTATTTAAAGACTGAAAAACAATAAATTGTTTATAATGATTAATTTTCCAAACCTGCTCTTCTTCAAGCATTTTAAACCCTAAATCCTGAACAATTGAAAAATACTCAAGATTTCCTTCCGGAGTAGGTTTCCAATAACCAAAGTCCATGTATGCTCCAGAATAAATAATATTATTATGAACATGTACCGAACGCAAAATAGATTTATTAGGTGAAGGATATAAACGCCAATGATTACCATCATAAGACAACAACCCTTCATTATTAGCCGCATAAATGACTCCAGAGGAGTTTTGAGAAATATCCCAATTCTGGCTGCCAGCATTGTATAGGTCAGGTGAATAGTTTTGTAGTGGTGGTAATTCTTGGGAAAACCCCCCAAAAAAAACAAAAAAACAAAAAAAATTTGTCGTTAATCTATTCAATTATCAGGTTATTTAAGTGCTAATATATTAAATATGTATATATTCTAAAATTACAAATAAAAAAGGTGTTAGCTAGTAGCTAACACCTTTTATGTAGTACAATGTGATTGGTTATTACATTGTTAAATTAAATCCAATTATATTAGGATTTAGAGTAGTTATCTTACAATTAACTTATTAACTGAAGTTTTTCCTTCATGTTGAATTTCAATTAGATAAAGTCCACTTCTTTCAGAAGACAAATCAATTATATTCGTGTTAACAGTCTCTTTTACTAGCTGACCACTGATTGAAAACACTTTAATTACATCTACTTTGTCAACACCTGAAATATTTATAATTCCATTAGTTGGGTTAGGGTAAACAGCTATTACTCGATTTGAAGCACTAATATCATTTAAACCTAATGTTGCAAGAACATCAAATTTAAAGTCATCTATTTGGAATACATCATCATTTGGATCAACACTTGCTGGGGTTTCTATATCAAAGAATATTACAATTCTTGTCTTATCAACAGATGTTTCGCCAGTAGCGTCAAACACTATCGTTTGCCATTCTCCTACGTTTGTATAATTAGCCTCAGCAGCTGGCCATTCGTGATTATTCCACCATTCATCGCCAATTTGTAGTTTAAAGAACACTTTAGAAGCTCTTGGGCCTTTTACTTTAACTGAAAATCCTTTGTCTTGAGCAGATAAATCTAACGGCGCAGCGGTATTATAAAAAATGTGTGCGTAATTAGTAGCATTTGTTGATGAAGCAGTTCCGTATCCGTTAGCTTCATCGAATGATGCTTCATCAGCAGCTCCCCATGTTGAATCACCATTATCAAAGTTTTCACTATATGACGTTATTGGGGGTGTCGGTGAAGGAACTACGTCGCCTTCTGCATAAGTAAAATTGTCGTAAACTCTAGTGTCCGATTTCTTGTGAACACCACCTGAAACTTGATGAGCTTCATCTCCACCACCATAGTTGGTAAAGAGAACTATTTTTGTAAACTGATCGTTAGAACCAGCCTCACCATTGTCGTTTTTAAAGTTTTCACTGAAGTCGACTGTAATTGTTTCCCAACCATTTCCACTTGTTACGAATCCTTTTTCAACTGTTTTTTGTGGTGTAATTTCAAGTTTTAACAATCCTGAATATTTTCCTTTGTTTGGATCAGTGTCATCGTGACTTGTCCAAACATCAAAAGAAACCGTTTTATTAGTTCTTAAATCAACTTTTTGCTGACCTGGAACAATATCAATTTGTGCATTTTGCCAATCTTGAGAATCTTCGGCATAGACAACATTTAATACTTTCCCTTTATCAGAATTTGATGGATCATCGATTATAGTAGCAACCGCTCCTTCATCGGCTTTAATTGCATTAGCTATCCAATCTTCACTAAAATTAATTGTAGCTGGAGGATAATTTCCTTGATCACCATCTGAAGTGTAAACAACAAAGTTGCCATTATTATCAATAGCATCAATTGCTGTTAAATCAACATCAGTCGCTGATTCAACTACAGAAACTGAAAAGTCAGTGTTTGTATTTGCATTTTTAGAAACCATATTGTCTCCACACCAACCATTGGTACCGTTATGGAATCCAACTTCAAAAGATTTAGTTGAATAAAATGGCAGTGACATAGTTCCTGTAAAAACACCATCAGTATTTGTTGTTATAGCTGTAATATTGTAACACGATGTGCCAACATTTCTAATACCATATTGACCACTGGAATGGTCAGGATGATAACCTCTTATTGTAAAATTAACATCTACAACAGCATTTGCAACTGTTGTAGCCCAGTTAGTTGTTGTGTCTCTATCTAATAAAAACAAGTCAGCAATAACAGTATTTGCTCCAGCTTGATATGAGAAATCACTGCCAGAAATAGCATCGCCAGAGGCAGCTTTAATTTCAGTATATCCAGAAGTGGCGTCAGTAACAATAACTTTAAAGTCAATTTGACCGGAATCTTTAGGAAGAGTAAGTGAGCCATTCCAAATGCCATCATTATCAGAATCTGAAAATGGTGTTGAAATTCCAACTGAGCCATTGCCCAAAGTATAAAATAATGCGAAAACTTCTCCACTTTCTACATTTGGATATTTTGTGTTTCCATTTGCATTTATTGAAACATTTAAAATTGTGTTTGGAGATGGAGTGTTCCAAGCAAAAAAGTTATCTATATACATTAAAGGTATAGAACCTTGAGGATTTGGCTCCCATTTAACACCATTAGTCACAGTTAGTTCTGAAGCAGCGTAATCGGACACGTTCATAGTAATTGTTCTCCAGCCTGCAGGACCTGCTGGGATTATATGATCTATCTTTACTTCACCTGCATTTAGAAGAGCAACTCCTAATGTTGCATCTGCAGTCAATTCAGGTGTCCATACATCAACACTCATATATTCATAGGTAGAAAGATCAATTGCACCTTTTGGACTAGTTCCATTAGTCCAATACTGACCAATAAAGTTGGCGCCCTTTAGCTTTAACATTTTATCGGCTCCAGTCCCATCTAAATCATATATATTAATATCACCTGAACTCCAACCAGCTCTTAGCTCGTTATCGTTCCAATCTATTGAACCAGAATATGCGTCAGAAAAAATGTTTAGGACATCAGCAGAATCATGAGAAGGTGCTGGTGCTGCAGATTGCGGGATAGCATCCCCCTGAATCACCGAACCATCAGTAAATGTTATGTTATCATAATACCTCAAGTCATCTTTTTTGTGAGCTCCATTTCCATAATTGACAAATAACACAAGAAGACCAGCTTCAAGTGCTTCAACAGCGTTACCAGCTTTATCTACGGAAGTGTCAATTGTGATTGTTTCCCATCCAGTGCCAGAAACAGGAAAACTAAATTCTTTTGCTCCGACAATTGTTCCTTGTTCTAATTTTAACATACCAGTGTAGGTTCCAATATTAGGATCTCCAGTATGGTCAGTCCAAACATCTATAGTAATAGTTTTACCTGGGCCAATTGATAATAGATTTTGACCAGCAGTAAGTTTTATTTGGGCATTTTGCCAATCTACATTATCGTTTGAATATTGTACTCTGAGGGTTTCTCCTTTAGAACCATCTACAGGATCTTGAACAATTGTAACATCAGGTCCATTATCTCCCCTGACGGTCCAATCATCTCCTCCTACAGTCCAAGATTCACTAAAAGTGATTGGGCTTGTTTGAGCAACAGTAAAAACACCCATTGCTAAGACAATAATAATTGAATAAATATTTTTCATATTTAGTTTTTTTAGTATTTAAAATTTATCAAATATATAATTTGGTATATAAATAATTAAATAAAGTTACTATACAATACCACTACAAAAAAATACTTTTTTGTTATGAGCCCAGTATTGTAAACCTGTTGATAAGTTGAGAATTAGTTGTACAAGTCCTTAACAATATTGAAGGCTTGTTTTTTAGAACGGTCACGTTTTACAATACCCCAATATTCCTCATTTGCAGCACCATCATAAGGTACACCCCCGCTATT
>JBELHJ010000084.1:0-6932 GCA_042091495.1 Bacteroidota bacterium | reverse complement strand
AGGCCTAATACAATAGGAGCTCCTTCAAATCGGTACTCAAGCCCAAGCTCTCCAACCGCACCTAAGTCAAAATCTACGCCACTTTTCAAAGGCAAGCCTAGAGTTGCACCAGCACCGGCATACCAATAGAAGTTTTCTTCACTGCCTAGTGGTTTATGAATAAAATCATAAATAGTATTTACTCTGAGGTAGTCTTTACCAAAGCTAGCGTCAGCATGAATACGTTTACCTTCAAAATCAAAAATGGCGTCTACAGCAACCCCATTTTCTGCAAAACTTCCAAATCTAACTCCTAATTCTTGAGCGTTTGAAAAAGCAATACACATAAAAAAAGTAATCCCAGTTAAAATTTTAATTTTCATTATTTATATTTTTTAATTTTTCAGTTTGCAAAATTACTAATAATATTTTGTTTAGATTGCAATTCAAATATTGTTTTTAAAGGTATTTTTAGATTATGAAACTAATTATAATTAATGGTCCTAATCTTAACTTATTAGGTAAAAGAGAAACTTCAATCTATGGAAATCAGTCTTTTGAGGATTATTTTGAGGAATTGAAATCAAAATACAAGGGTATAGATATAGAGTATTACCAATCAAATATTGAGGGTGAGCTTATTGATAAGCTTCATGAAGTTGGGTTTTCATATGATGGTATTATAATAAATGCTGGTGCTTATACGCACACTTCTGTTGGAATTGGAGATGCTATTAAAGGGATTAATACCCCTGTTGTAGAAGTTCATATCTCAAATACTTTTTCTAGAGAGTCTTTTAGGCATGAATCATTCATTTCTCCTAATGCTAAAGGTGTTGTTTTAGGTTTTGGTTTAAACAGTTATGAATTAGCTATAAAAAGTTTTATGTAAAAAAAGACCACATTAATTATTTAATGCGGTCTTAGTAATATTAATGTTTAAAAACTATAAGTGAATCACCTCGTCATAAGCATCTGCGACAGCTTCCATAACGGCTTCACTCATTGTAGGGTGGGGGTGAACTGCTTTTAATACTTCATGACCAGTGGTTTCAAGTTTTCTTCCAAGGACAGCCTCGGCAATCATATCGGTTACTCCAGCACCAATCATATGACATCCTAACCATTCTCCATATTTAGCATCGAAAATAACTTTTACAAAGCCATCTTTGTTACCCCCTGCACTAGCTTTTCCTGAAGCTGAGAATGGAAATTTACCCACTTTAATGTCGTATCCTTTTTCTTTTGCTTGTTTTTCAGTTAATCCTACACTAGCTATTTCAGGGCTACAATATGTACAGCCTGGAATGTTTCCATAATCAATAGCATCAACATGCATTCCCGCAATCTTTTCAACACATAAAATACCTTCAGCTGAAGCTACATGAGCAAGCGCTTGTCCTGGAGTAACATCACCAATAGCATAATATCCAGGGATATTGGTTTGATAGTAGTCGTTAACCAAGATTTTGTCTCGATCTACAGCAATACCAACATCTTCTAATCCAATATTTTCAATGTTAGTTTTTATACCAACAGCAGATAAAACGATATCAGCTTCTATAACTTCTTCACCTTTTTTAGTTTTAATTGTAGCTTTAACACCTTTACCAGAAGTATCAACTTGTGTTACTTCAGCAGATGTCATAACATTTATTCCAGACTTCTTAAAAGATCTTTCCAATTGTTTAGAAACCTCTTCATCTTCAACAGGAACTATGTTAGGTAAATACTCTACTACAGTAACTTCGGTACCCATAGAGTTATAGAAATATGCAAACTCTACTCCAATAGCTCCTGAACCAACAACAATCATTTTTTTAGGCTGTTTCTTTAAAGTCATGGCTTGTCTGTAACCAATAACTTTTTTACCATCTTGAGGTAAAGAAGGTAACTCTCTGGATCTAGCTCCAGTAGCTATGATGATATGGCCTGCAGTGTATTCTTTTCCTTCAACGTCAACAGTTTTACCTGGTTTTAATTTCCCAAAACCGTTAATGACATCAATTTTATTTTTCTTCATTAAAAATTGAACACCCTTACTCATTCCGTCGGCAACTCCTCGACTTCGATTCACAACTGCATCAAAATCTTTGTCATAACCTTTAACGGTTAAGCCGTAATCGTTGGCATGTTTAAGGTATTCAAAAACCTGAGCAGATTTTAAAAGTGCTTTTGTTGGGATACAACCCCAATTTAAACAAACACCACCTAGACTTTCTTTTTCTATAACGGCTGTTTTTAAACCAAGTTGAGAGGCTCTAATAGCTGTAACATATCCACCTGGACCACTTCCAAGTACTATAACATCATATTTACTCATGCGTAAAGGGATTTCAAAATTATGTCGCGAATTTACAAAAGCCTTGTGGTAAAAAGAAATCTAACTATAAAATAATCGTTACCTATTGTAATACTGTTATTTGGGAGTCTTTGTTTAGTTGGGAACGAATTTAAGAGCAATGCCATTTATACAATGTCTTTTTCCGGTAGGCTTTGGACCATCATTAAAAACATGACCTAAATGACTACCACAATTAGAGCAATGCTCCTCTGTTCTTGCATATCCAATTTTGTAGTCAACACTGTAAGAAACATTTTTATCTATAGTCTGATAAAAACTGGGCCATCCACTACCTGAATCATATTTATGATTACTTTTAAAAAGTGGTATATCACACCCCTTACAAATGTATATTCCTGAAGCTTTTTCAAAATTAAACTTGCTTGAATAAGCTGGTTCTGTTCCTTCTTTTCGCATTACATAATACTCTTTTTCAGTAAGTATGCTTTTCCATTCCTTATCTGATCTAGTAACATTAAAATTGACTTGCTCTTTTTTTTGAGCCAAGCCGTTACAATTAAATAAGATTAAACTCGGTAGCAACATTAATAAAAAAATCCTCATTTAATAAAAATAAGGATTTCTTGGGGGTGTACTTAAAATTTATATTCGTTTTAACATGAGTTTATCTCATTTATTGTTTTATAAATTTTAATATTCTACTAGAGGTTTTTGTTTTTAATTCTAAAAGGTAAATACCAGGATTAAAAGATGAAACATCTATTTTGTTAACAGTTATAGTATAATTTGAAATATTTTGCCCTAAAGTATTATAAATAGAAATTTCTGGAAGTAATTGACTATTAATGTTAAGTACATTATTAACGGGGTTAGGGTAAATTTTGATTTTTTCTAACTTATTTATGTCTATTGATAGTGGGTCACTGGGCCATTCCCAAGGGTATAATACCGGGTTAAAATTTATTCCTGGTCTCCAGTAAGTTTGATCTCGCTCATATGCACCAAGGTCTGGGGTATTGATTTTTTGATAATCATCTGAATTAGTTACATTAACATCAACTTCACCATTTGAAAACAACATAGTTGTTTCAATATCTACCCCTGAATTAATTATATCATTTTGATCTGATTTAGGAGTAAAATTGTATAGTTTATTGTTTTCTAGGACTTTAAAAGGATCATAAACTACTTGCGCTTGACTGTTATTAGCATTTGGAAAAAAATGATAAACAGGCTTTTCCAATAAGAAATTAGTTACATCATAATTAACATTACTTGTAGAGGCTTGCGGAAAGTCGTCTTTCCATTGACTTAAATTATGCGTTACTCTTCCTAGGCTACTGCCAGGAATATCATTAACATTATTAGCTACAGCTGATCTATTTCCACCTATAAAATCTGTTAAATTATTTCGTGTATACGAATTAGTATTGGTAGTTCCAGATGTGGTAGTACAATTTTCATCAACTATTAAAATATCTGTTTTTAGGCAATTAAAAACAGTATTGTTGTATATCTGTTGATTGTTACCTTTAATCATCATTCCAATACCACCAGTATTATCAGTGGGGTCTCCGATGTTCCAAATCACGTTGTGATGAGCAAGTCCATATTCGCCAGCAGTACAAGGTGTGGGTACAGGTGCATCAAACCTAAAGCCGTATTTACCAGTATCATGTAGCCAATTAAAAGCAGTTTCTGATCCAGCCACAGAGTTTTTAGTATGCTGTACAATTGAACCGTCACTTTGAGCATAACCAGTGTCTGATATATCATTAAATAGAATTTTTGGCGCATTCCCAAGATTTAGCGTAGCAGAAGCTCCAGTTGTATGCATTGTATTTTTTGTAAACTGAATACCATTACTGTTATTACAATAAATACTTAAACCAATACTTTGAGTTGAACCACAAGACCAGTCAATATGGTGGAAGTAGTTATTATCTATTATATGGTTATTTCCAGCCATAATTAAGGCTTCACCGTCTGTGTATTCAAATACATTGTTTCTGAATTCACAAGAGTGTGATCCTTTAGACATCACTTTTCCTGAATCTAAATCTTGATCTATACTTGTAACTAGGGGGGGTAAAGTTATACCTAACATTCTCCTAGAATAATTAGGATAACTAAATACATTGTCCTTAACTACAATCTGATTACTAGATTCAATACGTAGTGTAGTTGCAAAAAATTTAATACCAGAAACAGAAATATTATCAGAATCTATTATATTAATGGCATAAGATTGTACTTTTCCTCTAACGGTTTTAGACTTAATATCAGCTAGACTGCTAGCCCAAACGTAAACATATTTTTTTCCATTAACCTCTTGGTAAAACCATTCATTTTCAGCATTTAGAAGGTGTAATTTTCCTTCTATAAAGTAGTATCTGTGTTTAGTTCTATTTGCTCCACCTATAGAAGACCCGTTGTAAGTGAAACTTGAGCCTGATATATCACTGGTAATGGATAAAGCAAAAGACCTAAATGATCCAAAATTTCCAACTAGCATCCCACCATTAATTGACGAGTTAATTGGATTTTGTGAATCAGAAAATGAATAACCGTGTCCATTAGAAATGGTATTATTTACTGTTCCTATTGGAGAATTATTAGTGTCAACCGCCCATTTTGTATGATCATAAATCCAATTTCCGTTTGTATTTCTGTCAAATGTGGCATTTGGCCATCTGGCCATGATTTTTTCTTCATCATCAACAAAAAGTTGCCACATTTCATCATTTACTTCAGCTCTGTAAATGTTAGGCATTCCGCTAATGTTTGCACTTTCCCATTTATCAGCATCAACAATCTTAGTACCATCTAAAACCACATTAGTATCATCTGCGACTTTGATCTCAATATCATTTCGATTAGAAATAGTAATTTCTTCATGATAAATACCATTTAATACCACTATTGTCGAGACATTGTTTTTACTTAAGGCTTTATTAATAGTTTCAAAAGCGCTATTTTCAGATACTCCAGAATTATTGTTGTTTCCATGATATGCTGATACATAGTAGGTCTGTGCATGAAGACTGGTAACAAATAAAAGGTTAATCAGTAAAAATTTATGAAACTTGAATTGCATTGATTTATTTTTTTGCGAATTTAGGTCTAACTGCCACGATAAATTGTATTTAAATACACTATTAATAACACATTTATTTCAAATATGAAAAAAGTTTCAAAAAACACCAGACAAGATAACTCATTATAATGGTTTAACTTTAGTATTACTTTTTAAAATTTCCTTCTGTAAACTTAAATGATAATCTTCGAAAGAAATTAACCTGATTTTTTAATTCTTCCACAAAATTAATTTAGATTAGTTCATTCTAGTTTAGCTAATTATTAATTCAACTCTTCTAATGAAAACTTATACAAAAGGAAGTAAAAAGTTATTAAATGCTTGGGCCTTTTATGATTGGGCTAACTCTGTTTATCCTTTAACCATAACCTCTGCTATTTTTCCAATCTTTTATTCTAGCTTGTTTTTGGACGACATTAGAACAGTTGAAGCTTTTGGTATTGTGTTCAATGATACATCACTGATAACATTATTAACTTCGTTCACATTTATAATTATAGCTTTTATATCCCCTTTATTGTCAGGTATTGCTGATTACATGGGTAATAAAAAACGGTTTATGCAGTTCTTTTGTTATTTTGGAGCTGCAGGATGTATAGGATTGTATTGGTTTTCTCTAGATAAAATTCATCTCAGCTTATTATTTTATTTCATGGGTTTACTTGGTTTTTGGGGAAGTTTAGTTTTCTACAATTCATTTTTGCCAGATATAGCTTTTCCAAATCAGCAAGATGCCATAAGTGCAAAAGGATTTTCGTTAGGGTATACCGGAAGTGTGATTTTATTAGTTTTTAATGTTATTATGCTAATGCGTCCAGATTGGTTTGGATTAGTTGGAGAAAATGCTCAGATAGACGCTATGAGAATTGCATTTTTAACTGTTGGGATTTGGTGGATTATATTTAGTCAATACCCTTTTCGTGTTCTACCAAAAGGAAATAAAAATAAAGGGATACTTAGTAAAGATATTTTCTGGAAAGGTTTTAAGGAGTTACATTCCGTATGGAAAGAGTTAGATGATAATAAGCGTCTAAAATCTTTTTTGAGAGCATTTTTTGTCTATAGCATGGCTGTACAAACCATAATGTTTGTTGCAGTTTATTTTGGTGAAAAAGAGATTAATTGGGGAAGTACTTCTGCTAAATTTACAGGTTTGGTATTAAGTATATTATTAATACAAATTGTTGCAATTATAGGAGCTAATTTGACATCTAAGCTTTCGGAAAAGAAAGGTAATATTCCAGTTTTAATTGGGATAAATTCAATATGGATGCTATTATGCTTTTACGGCTATTTTGTAGAGACGCCTATTCAATTTTATTTTACAGCAGGAGCAGTTGGTCTTGTTATGGGTGGTGTTCAGTCACTATCAAGATCAACATATTCTAAGTTTTTACCTGAAACTCAAGACACTACATCGTATTTTAGTTTTTATGATGTTACAGAGAAAATAGGAATTGTAATTGGAATGGGCATATTTGGATTAATTGATCTGAAGTTTGACTCAATGCGAAATGCCATAGTTTTTTTATTTGTCTTTTTTTTAATCGG
>JBELHJ010000083.1:1918-7334 GCA_042091495.1 Bacteroidota bacterium | reverse complement strand
TTTTGGTCTAACCAGCCTTGAGAAGCAATAAGTCTTAAAGCAATATTTAAATACCCTTCATTGGCATTGAATTTAGAAGCGACATCAGTTACACAAACGGTTTGTTCTTCTAATATATGCTCACAAACTTTGAATTTATGAAGGCAATACGCTGTTGGCGCAATAACAAACCCGTTGAGATGTGAAAATAGCTGTGATCTGTATTTGTTTTTTTCTGTATTTGATAACATACATTTCTCAATTTAGAAAATTTAGTTTACAAAAAGTCGCTTTTCTTTTATAATAGTAACTTCTCCAAATTGTTTTAAAGCCTCAAGATCTACTCTAGAAAGATCAGTAACCATTGTGATGACCATAGGTTTATTTTGAATTTCGGATTCGTAAAAGGTTACAATATCATCAAATGTTTTTTGAGATATTTGATTGTTGTAAACGGCATTTGGGTCTTTAATAAACCCAGCTTGTTTCCATGTTTCTAGAGTTACTATAAGATTTCTGAAATTAGGCTTAGCTACTTTTGAGCCTTCTAATACCGCACTTTTTAGATTAGAAATACGGTCTTTTTTTTGCGGCATATTATAAATAAGCTCACTCATGGCTTCTATGGCATCTATGGTTTTATCTGCTTGACAACCCACATAACCAATAAATCGGTTATTAGAATTTTCATAGGGTGCTAATTCATAGTTTGCAAAAGTAGCATAGGCTAGTGAACGAAATTCTCTTATTTCCTGAAAGACCAAACTAGACATCCCATCTCCAAAATAGGTATTAAATAACTTGATATCTGTTATATGATCATTATTCCTAGGACTACATTCAATATTAAATCCAATTTGGCTTTGTACAGCATCTTTATGATCTAGGATATAAATTTTGGTGGATTCAGGTATTGCCCTCTTAAAAACATAAGGGTTGTCTCTTGGCTGTTTAGGGTTATTAGTATTAAGATATGATTTACATAACTCTGTTAACACATCATCATTAGTATTTCCTGTATATCTAACCGTTATTTCATAATCTTTTAATTGATTGAAAGCACTATGTAAACTCTCAGCATTAAGTGCTTTGATTTCTTTTTTTGTAAGTTCTCTCTGAATAGGTGCTTGATCGCCTAGCATTATAAATTGATTTAGATTTTGAAGTAAATACATGGTGTCTTCACGATTTATTTTTTTTTGAGTTTCAAACAAATCAACAACTTGTTTTACCTTATCCTCGTCAAATTTAAAATTAGACAACATGTTTTGGCAAAGCTTTAAAACTGCTTCTAACTCACTTTCAAGACCAGATACATGAAATTTAAATTCATGATCAGTAACGGAAAAGTAATAGCTAGCTCCCAGACTGTGAAACGCTTGTTTTAATTCTGTAACACTAAGTGTATCAGTGCCTATAAGTCCCAAGTAACTCTGCAAAGCCATGAGCTCAGGGATTTTATAATTTCCTGCTCCAAAGGCAATGGATAAATCAAAGACGTCGTTAAATGGATTTCCTGTTTTTTTTATAATGAAATTATGATCCAATTTAATTTCAGTCACAGCCGAATTAAAATCAACAAAATTCGGAGACATCGGTGTTACCTCTAGGCGCTCAAAGTTTTGTGCATATGTAGATTTTGTATCTTGATTAGAAACTACTGATTCAAAATTTGGTTTTACTAATTTTTCTTTGTCGGGCTTACCCATTCGAGAATAGAAGCACAGGTAATTTTCATTAAAATAGGTATTTCCTAAAGCCACCAAGTCCTCTTTTGTAACAGTATTTATTTTCTCATATTTTTTAATATAATTGGTCCAATTTTTACTTTGTGTAAAGGCATTAACCATTTCCAGAGTACGTTCTTCATTATTCTCCCATCTTAAAGCTATTTCTTTAATCTTATTTTTCTTTAAGGCTTCTACATAGGCATCAGAGAATGCACCACTTTTAAGTTGTTTTATTTGTTCTAATACAATGTTTTCTGCAGTTTCAAGTTTCTGACCAATGAGTTTAGGAATAAAATAAAATATAGTAGTACCATAATCATTGTAAGGCACTTCAACCAGTCCTGCTTCCATGACAAGGCCTTCGTCTTTAATTTTATCTAAAAACCCCGTCTCTTCATCATTATACAGCGTTTGTAATGCCATATTATATACAATAGCATCTTCATTAGTAGTGTTAGGAGAACGGAAGGCTAAACAACCAAGTTTTATTGGAGTTAATTTATCTTGTTTAAATTCTCTTTTGTTAAAGGACTCTTCGTTATAATCTGCAAATTTTGGAATGTATCCAGAATGCCAATTTTTGAATTTTGATTTTATTAAAGGTATTACTGTTTGTGTATCAAAATCTCCAGATAATGCCAATACCATATTATTAGCAACATAATATGTTTTGAAAAACTCATACATCTTTTTCAATGACGGGTTTTTAAGATGAGATACTTCACCTAGAATGGTTTGTTGACCATACGGGTGTTTTTTGTAAACACTTTCTAAAACGCTTTCAAAAAGTACCCCAAAGGTGTCGTCCATAGAAATGTTCTTTTCTTCATAGACAGTCTCCAGTTCCGATTGGAACAGTCTGAATACAGGGTTTTGGAAGCGGTGGCTATATAAATCTAACCATTTCTCTAGTTGATTTGCTGGAAAATTATTGAAGTATGCCGTATAATCTTCGGTTGTAAATGCGTTAACATCAGTTCCGCCCATTCCAGAAATTAAAAGATCAAGTTCGTTGGGAATTGCAAATTCTGCAGCTTTTAAGGATAAGTCGTTTATTTTTTTTTGAATCTTTGAACGTTCAATATCGACTTTGGTATTACCCAATTCATCGTAAAGCATACTGATGCTATCTAGAAATACTTTTTCTTTTTCATAATCTGTGGTGCCCAGTTCATTGGTACCTTTAAACAATACATGTTCAAGGTAATGTGCAATTCCAGTGGCATCACTTGGATCATTTTTTCCACCGGCTTTGACTGCAACCACACCAAATATTTTTGAGGTATCGTGATTTTCTGAGAGCATAACCGTAAGACCATTGTCTAAAGTAAATTCGGTTACCTCAAATGGCTTTAACGTATTTTGACTTAATGCAAAAAAAGAAGAGTAAAGAAAAAGAAAAGTGAACCATTTTTTCATACGTCTAGGTTTTGATAAAATTAGTTAGTGAAACTAATTTACCAATTTCAATTAACTCTATGAAAATTAAAGGTTTAGTTATCTCTTTGCTCAAAGGTTTCGTTTCCTTTTGACTGAATACGTTTTATAATGAGATAGACTAAAATGATAAAACAAGCGCCAAAAAAAAGGACTTGAAACGATAGTAGAAAAAAGTACAACAAATCGTTCATTATTTAATTTTTACAGCAGTGCCATAAGCTAATATTTCAGAAGCGCCTTGCATAACGGTTGAGGTTGTAAGCCTTACATTAACTACAGCATCGGCACCAAGGCGATTGGCGTCTGCAATCATACGTTCTAGGGCTTGCTCTCTGGAATGGGCTTGTAATTTGGTATACTCGTTAATTTCTCCTCCCACAATATTTTTAAGACCTGCAAAAATATCGCTACCAATATTACGAGCTCTAACAGTACTGCCTCTTGCAACGCCTAAGATTTCACTTATTTCTTTATTTGGGATACTTTCTGTGGTTGTTATAATCATTGTTTTTTTATTTATAGGTTGAAGAAACAATTAAATTGTTACACTTAATGTGAGATTAAAAATTTTAAGGATGTGGAATTATTTTGGCTTTTTGCAATCAAAAAATACACTCCTCTATTAAGCTGAGAAAGATCAACTCTAGTAATGTAAGCATTAGATTCATGCAATAAAATTGGCTGTCCTAGAACATTGTGGATGCTTAATTCCTCAATAAATGTTTTTGAATTGACGTCAAGCATTTTAGTGTGAGGATTTAGAGATGCTTTAATTCTAAAAATGTTCGCAGTTTCTATGCTCAAGCTACAATCAAAATTAGTCATACTATTTTGATTGCAAACTGAAGTAGTAGTACTTCTGTTTTGGACATTATTAGCACCTGCAATATTATTGGTATTAGGAACGCGCTTCAAAATACCATAACCTATAGAAGGGTGCATAATATCCTGAGTGTCTATAACGTGTCCAAGCGCATGGCCGTGTCCCAATTCGTGCGTAGCTACGGTCTCAAAATCCATTTCATTACCCGTTGGGGCATTGGTTGTAAAATTCCAACCTCTGTTCACAGGAAAATTAGAAGCTGTTCTAAAGATAATATCTAACTCATCGGCATACCATAAAATATTGGCACCTTGAGCACAACCTGTAAAATAGTTAATGCACACGCCTAGCACTCCTTCATTCAGCGGATCGTTATCATCAAATAAAATTAAATTCACATCATCTTTTTCTGCAACATCTACAGACGATGTATTGCCGATTTGCCAGTTGACTCCAGTTTCGCAGCGCCACGTATTAAAAGAACGCATAAAAGCCTCCTTGGCTGCTGTATTATTATTAAAAGCACTATGCATTTGCCATATGTAGCCACCATTACTGTTTTTATCAATGTGTTGCGTTCTGTAAAATTCAGACTGGTATTCAACATTCGTGAGAGCATAATTTACGGTAAGACTTTGAGACGATGTAATTTGTTCCCCAGTACTTCTTACCACTTGTATAGGTCCTGTACCAGCACCTTCGTTTACCTGAACCACAATCTGGGTATCGTTCCAACTTAATAGTTCAGAGGCTGCTCCAGAAATAAATTCAGCGCCCACTTCATCTGCTTCAGAAAAGCGCACTTCTCCTGTAAAGTTGCCAAAACCACTTCCATTTATTGTAATTGAGGTTTGTGTACCCGCTGTTGTTATTAAGGGAGTGATTGATGTAATATCAAGATTTCTTCTTGCTGAAAATGCAGCGTCTTTTTTTTTTGTGTCTAGGGGCACTACTTCTTCATATGAATGAGTTGTTACAGTTTTAATAGCATTATATAATGATTTGTCTATGGTATTAAAGGATTTAAATGGCCCTTTGGCAGTACCTTTTGTTAAATCATACTTTAAAAATCCCATTTTGGTACCGTATGGTCTGAATAAAGCAGCATTGTTTTTCCCTTCAAGTGAAGTTTGCGTGGGTTTTAAAATAAATAAACCCGTATCACCCGCTTTAAGTTTCAAGCTGGGATTAACTTCGTGTTTTTCAAAGCCAATAGTGCCTCCTGGGGTACAGATATCAATATGTGTTAGTGATTTAGTACCCTTAAAAATTTTATAAACTTGAATGCGATTTACTGTGTAAATTTTGGTTTTTTTTGAATTCCAGACAGGATTTTGCTCTAGAACAACACCTTCTACTACCAGATTACTTTCTTTAATTCGTTGATTAAAATCAATGGGTTGTAATTGTGCCCAACTTAGGCTAAAACATAAATAGGTGATGA
>JBELHJ010000083.1:0-1818 GCA_042091495.1 Bacteroidota bacterium | reverse complement strand
TACAGGATTAGGACTTATTTTAATTTCACTAATATCAAAGCTATTATTATCTAATATATTTCCAAATACTTCAAAATTATCTAAGTATAATATATACTGGTTAAGTGTTGTAGAGTGAAACCCTACTCTTATGGTTTGCCCTTCATAATTAGATAAATCGTAAGTGTAATTCTGCCAAGCATCATCTGGAGGCGTGACATTCTCTGCTAAAATACCAAGGACTTGATACTCTTGATCAAGAACATATATATCAACACTCTCAGGATAACTTAACAATTCGTTTAGGGCAATAAAGGAAATACCATCGGTAACGCCATCTGTAACACTAATAGGAGGGCTCAATAACCAATCGTTATGTGCCTCAGTTTCACTGTAAATAATATGATACATTCCAGAAATTACAGTCCCGTTATCATAAGTGGTTTCGAGTGTCCACGTATTAGTATCACCATCATTTATAACCTCCCAGCATCCATAAGTTTCATCGCTAAAATCATCGCTCCAAGCTGTGGTTATGGGTTCACAAAGGGTGTAAACGTATTCACCTGCAGAAGGTGTGCTACCGTTACTACAGGTTGCAATTACTTTTACATAATACTCTGTGTCCGGGGTTGCATTTGTAATATTAATAGGTGTATTTGAACTGTCATGGGATTCATTATACAGTAAGTTGTTAGGGTCTTCTTCACCTAAATAAATTTGTAAAACATAGGTTGTATTTGCATCTAATGGCCAATCTACTGTGAAAGAGTTCGATGTAATTGCACTAATGGTTAATTCTACGGCATCACAGCTTCCAAAAGCAGGGCTGTTTAAGTAAGATGTCCTAATGTTAACCAAAGCATCTTTAGAAACTGCCCGTTGCCCTGGTGTAAACTCATTGGTGCAACCCGCATAATTCATAATATTTTTTATATGATCTTGATGTGTACCATTACCTGTTTTTGTTGGAGAGATCTGTTCGTTAAAGTTAGGGTCACAATCATTTTCATCTGTGTTATTACAATCCCAATAAAGATCTGGAATAGCAGATGCTCTAATGTGTGATGGGGTATCTGTAATCCCGTCATCGCCACAATCGTATACCGTTTCACCATCTACAGTACTTTTATCACCATCAAAAGTATGTGGTAAGTTTAAAGCATGACCCATTTCATGGGCCCAGGTAGTACTTGTTTCATCTTGAAATACGCAGGCCAATAAAAGTGATCCATCCCAAGGCATACCATGTTGATTGGCGTAATAAGCATAACCTGCGGTATATGAGCCATCATCTCCAGCATCAAAACAATTTTCACCATCTATTTTGTCAACAATCCAGACATTATAATAATGTTCTCCATTCCAATGCGAATATTCTTTTAAAGAATTAACAGCCACATCACTGTTATGATCTTCAAGTCCACCGTCACCTACACCGTTGTCTACAAAGCTTTGTACACCACTTAAATCATACCTTACTATACCATTTGTAGACGCCCCATTTGGATCAAAAGACGCCAATTCAAATTCAATTTCCATGTCTACACCATCTGCGTCACCATTAGAGCCTAGTATCTTTCTCCAATAGTTATTCAAGTATTGTACGCCATCAAAAACATCTTGATCGGTTAAATTTGATCCCGTTCCAATAGCTTCACCAGTGTGCATGATATGGACTACCATAGGTACTTTGTAAATACCATTTATAGGGTTTTGTTTTTGGGCATTAGCTATTTGACTTTTCATTTTATCAAAGGCCTGTCTCGCCTCAGCGGAGCGCTCTATGAGTTCTTGGTTTTTGTCTGAAGTTTTACAAACGGGAATCCCTTCTTGCCC
>JBELHJ010000082.1:0-7625 GCA_042091495.1 Bacteroidota bacterium | reverse complement strand
AATAAAAAAGAAGGCTTTAGCCTTCTTTTTTATTTTAATTCTAGTGGAATGTCACATACGGGTATGGGTTCCATTTTGTGTTTGTTATTGTTATGATATCTCATGTAAATTTCAAAAACTTGTTGTTCTCTATTTTCAAAATCGGAGATCTTTTTACCTTGATTGTGCATAGTCATAGCCCATTCTAGCTCTGGGTAAGAAGCGCCAATTTGGTCTTCGTCTGTTCTGGCATCTCCAAATAAGCCGTCACTAGGCGCTGCTTCTAAAATAGAATTTGGTACATTAAGTACTTTACCAATTTCATAAACTTCAGATTTTAAAAGGTCAGCAATAGGACTTAAATCTACACCACCATCACCATATTTAGTGTAAAAACCAACACCAAAGTCTTCTACCTTATTTCCAGTACCTGCAACTAAATAGCCGTGAAGGCCTGCATAATAGTATAATGTAGACATCCTGAGGCGTGCCCTGGTATTAGCTAAAGACATGTCAACTATGTCCTGTTTGCCTTCAAGATTTACTTCTGTTTTTAAGGCTTCAAAAACAGGCGTTAAATTAACCCTAACTCCAGAAACATTTTTATAATTTTTTTCTAAATGTTTAATGTGTTCTTGAGCTCTAGAAACATGACTTTCTGCTTGATGAATAGGCATTTCTATACATACCACATTAAGGCCTGTTTTTGCACATAACGTAGAGGTGACTGCAGAGTCAATTCCTCCTGATATTCCAACCACAAAACCCTTGATTTGATTTTTATCGGCGTAGGTTTTCAACCAATTTACAATATGGTTGATGACATTTTCTTTTTGCATTTTTTTAAAGTTTTTTGACTTAAAGAGTACTACCTTTGTATAGCAAAAATAATGTTTAACCTGCTTTTTTAAAAATATTTGAGAATTGAAATTCAAAGGTTTATATGCGTTCTTAGCCTTAATTTCTCTTTTATTAGGATGTGAATCAAATTCTAAACTTGAAAAAGAGATTTCCAAAATTACTGTACAACCAAGTTTTGAAAGATTTGATCAGCAGTTCCCAAGGCTAAATGATGATAAATTAAAGGCACTTAAAACGTCATACCCTTTTTTATTTTCTACTAAATATGATGACGCATTTTGGATTAAGAAGTCAAACGATTCATTAGAAATTAGGCTCGCTAATGAGGTGAATAAAACGTTTAATCAAACAGAAGTATGGAAAACAGATGTTATAAATCTCTTTAAACACATAAAGTATTATTACCCAAATTTTAAATCACCCAGAGTTATTTCCTTAGTTTCTGGTGTGGATTATAGAAATAAAACTATTGTGACTGATAGTATAGTGTTATTAGCATTAGATAATTATTTAGGAGCTGACCATGAATTTTATCAAAATATTTCTGCTTACATAAGCAGTTCAATGCAAAAAGAGTTTGTGGTTTCTGATTTAGCATCAAGCTATGCCAAGAAATATGCAAGTCAACCAAGCACCAAGACGTTTTTAGAAGAGATGATTTACAGAGGTAAATTATTGGCTTTTAAAGATAAAATGATACCATTTACTGCAGACAGTTTGAAGATAAAATATTCTGAAGAACAATTAAACTGGGCCGTACAAAATGAGTCTCAAGTTTGGAGGTATTTTATCGATAAACAATTGTTATTTAGTTCTGATACATCACTTCTTCCAAGATTTATTAACCCCGCACCCTTTTCGAAGTTTTATTTAGATCTGGATAATACTTCACCAGGACGAATTGGGGAATTTATAGGTTGGCAAATTGTGAAATCTTTTCTAGAAAAGAATAATGAAGTAACTTTTCAGAACTTTTTAGCTATGAATGCCGAAGAGATTTATAACAAATCTGGGTATAAACCAAAACGATAATTATGAGTAAGCTTAAATCTAAAATTGAATTAAATGTAGCGTTGGATGAAAATAAAATTCCCGAGTCCCTATCATGGACAGCTGAAGATGGTGGCATTTCTAACGAGGAGGCTAAAGCAATAATGCTTTCCGTATGGGATAGTAAGGCTAAAGAATCTTTAAGAATAGATTTATGGACAAAAGATATGCCTGTAGATGAAATGAAGATGTTTTTTCATCAGACTCTAGTGGCTATGAGTGATACCTTTCACAGAGCTACCCAAGACGAAAAAATGACTGCGACTATGAAGGACTTCTGTGATTATTTTGCAGAAAAATTGAATTTAATGAAGTAGAATTTTTAACTAAATATGAAAGGCTCCATACCATCAAATCCTATTTTAGAAAGACTACCCAAACATTTATTTCAATACGTAAAGCCTCAGAACTATGACATGTATAGTTCAATTGACCAAGCTGTTTGGCGTTATGTTATGAATAAAAATATTTCTGTGTTCCCTGAGTTAGCACATGAATCTTATTTAGAAGGATTGAAAAAGACCGGGATTTCTGCCAACTCCATTCCAAGCATGTATGGAATGAATAGGATACTCCAAGACATTGGATGGGCAGCTGTTGCCGTAGATGGATTTATTCCTCCTCAGGCTTTTATGGAGTTCCAAGCTTACAATGTTTTAGTAATTGCATCTGATATTAGGCAGGTTAATCACATTGAATATACACCTGCCCCAGATATTATTCATGAGTCTGCTGGACACGCCCCTATAATTGCCAATCCCGATTATGCAGAATATCTAAGGCGTTTTGGTGAAATTGGATGCAAGGCAATTTCATCTGGTTTAGATGTAGAAATGTACGAGGCTGTTAGATTACTTTCAATTTTAAAAGAGACATTACCACAAAACGAAAAGCGAATAGCTCAAGTTACAGCTGATATTGAACAATTACAACAACGAAAGGATACACCAAGTGAAATGTCAATGATTAGGAATTTACATTGGTGGTCTGTGGAATACGGGTTAATTGGTACTCTAGAGAATCCCAAGATATACGGTGCTGGTTTGTTGTCTTCAATAGGAGAGAGTAAATCATGCATGTCTGATAATGTTAAAAAATTACCATACACCATAGAAGCTGCCCATATGGCTTTTGATATCACCAAACCGCAACCTCAGTTATTTGTAACGCCTGATTTTGCTCATCTTAGTCAAGTTTTAGAAGAGTTTGCAGATACTATGGCGCTGAGGAAAGGGGGATTGGCAGGAGTTCAAAAAGTAATTAATTCTAAGACACTTGGAACTGTTGAGTTGAATACAGGATTACAAATTTCGGGATTATTTACCGAGGTAATAAGCTACGAAGGACGACCTATTTATTTAAAAACTGTTGGAGAAACTGCATTATCCCACCATGGAAGTGAGTTAATTGGGCATAGTATTAATGAATATCCTGACGGATTTGGAACTGCTTTAGGGCCTCTTAAAGGAATAAATCTGGCAATTGAGGATATGAGTCCAAGAGATTTAAAGCATTATAATATTTACGAGGGTAAACATGTAACGCTTGAATTTTTAGATGATTTAATAGTCAGTGGCGATATTGTTACAGGAACTAGAAGTCTTAAGGGTAAAATTACGTTAATCAAGTTTAAAAATTGTACGGTAAAGCATAAAGAAAGGAAAATGTTTACGCCAGATATGGGAGTATATCATATGGCGGTTGGTCAAGCAGTGGTCTCTGTTTTTTCTGGTCCTGCAGATAATGCCAGTTTTAATAGAATCATCAAACAGCCATTTTCTAATAATTCATTAGACAAGACATCTTCATTAATTGAATTAGAATCTTTATATAACAAAGTAGATCAATTATTTAATTTAAAAACAATAGATCAAGCTGAAATTGTTGAAATTAGCTCTGAATTGCTAAAGTCTTACAAAAATGAATGGCTATTAAGATTGAGACTTGTAGAGTTATTGAAGAAACACGATTGTCAAAAACTTTTAAATGTTCATTTAGCTGTATTATCAGAAATTGCTCATAATAATCCTGGAGTCAAACATTTAATTGATGATGGTTTATCGTTTCTAAATTTGGATTTCGATACAGAAGAGTTAGTTCCAATCGGTTAAGATTTAGATAAAATAGTTCTAATTTTATCTTGAACGGCTTTTTCTAAAACTAGTGAGCCGCTTGTTTCAGCTCTTTTTTCTAATAATTCAGGCCAATGCTCAGTATTTTCCCAGAAGACATGCTTCATGGCTTTCAAAGCATTGACATTAAAGCTAGCTAGTTTGTTAGCAAAATTATTGGTTGTGATTTTTAGATCAGATTGATTTTCACAAACTTTATGAAAAAGTCCTTTTTGTTTTGCCCATTTAGCAGAATAAAAATTATCAGGATTTAGACTCATTTCAGTAAGTACATTTATCCCTGATTTTTTTACAATAGCAGGGGCGATAACAAATGGTCCTATTCCAATATTTAGTTCACTTAGCTTTAAAGCGGCATTTTCTGAAGCAATTGCGTAATCTGCAGCAGCAATTATCCCCACACCACCACCAACAGCTTTTCCTTGCACACTAACAATAACAATTTGAGGGCATGCCTTAATACTTAAAATAACTTTTGCAAAACCATTAAAAAATAAAGTGGCCTCCTCTTGATTTTTAATTTGTGAAAGTTCGTCAAAACTAGCACCTGCACAAAATGTACGATCACCACCACTGCTTAAAACAATTACTGCACAATGTTCAGGAGTTTCTTCAATTTTATTAGCCAGTTGGTCTAACATGTTGCTATTTAAAGCATTGTGTTTTGGCGTAAAAAACTCAATGTAAAAAATATTGTTTTGAATAGATGAATTTATATATGATGTCATAGCTTCTATACTAGAATTCAAAAGTAATATTATTTTTCAACTCCAATGATTTGATTACAATTTCATGAAAATTAACAGCATCTAATTTTTGAGTATGGTGTTATGATGTTTTTTAAATAAAATGAATGTCATTCATTTCCTTTTTATAATTTACGGCATTAATAAAATATTATGTTAGTTAAATATCGATATTCCCTTAGAGAATTGTTTTTATGGACAAGATTAGAACTGTTATTTTTTGTTTGTTATTCCTCAGCAATTGCATACTGTTTTAAAGTATTAAACTTTTCATTTCTAGAGCTTCCTTGGACACCTGTAGCGCTAATTGGTACTGCTGTGGCATTTATTGTAGGTTTTCAAAATAATGCAGCTTATGAGAGAATTTGGGAAGCAAGAAAAATATGGGGAGGTATTGTAAACACTTCTAGGACATGGGGTATGAAATCTGGTGATATGATTTCTAATGAAAACACAGATCAACCTCTTTCTGAATCAGAATTAAAAAATATTAAAAGAACCCTAGTTATGCGCCACATAGCTTGGATGACTGCTTTAAGATACAATTTAAGAGAAAGTAAGCCATGGGAAACCATGTATAGAAAAAGGCATAGAAGTAATGTGCGTTTATGGGCTGAAAAGATATATGTGCCTGAAAAGAATAAGACAATATCTGAAAAGCTGAGTTTTTATCTTTCAAAAAATGAATTGGACTATGTTTTAACAAAAAAAAATAAAGCAACAGCAGTTTTATACTTGCAATCGCAACATATTAAGCGTTTAAAAGATGGAGGATATTTATGGAAATTTGCATTTCTTAACTTAGAAGATGTGTTAGAACAATTATTTACGCTTCAAGGCAAGTCAGAGCGAATAAAGAACTTTCCATACCCCAGACAATATGCAACTATAAGTTATATTTTTGTTTGGATATTTATTATTCTATTACCGTTTGGCATCATCCCTGAATTTGCTAAAATGGAAACCGTATTACTGGCAGATTACCCTTTAATTTCAAATTATTTTATTTGGATTGCCGTTCCCTTTTGTGCTACTGTATCATGGATTTTTCATACCATGAAACGCATTGGGATTGTTGGAGAAAATCCATTCGAAGGGTCACCAAACGATGTTCCTATATCAACAATTTCTAGAGGTATTGAGATAGATTTAAGACAAATGTTGGATGAAAATTCAGAAACTATTCCAGAGCCTTATCCAGAGACAGGTCATGTTCAAATGTAAGGCTATAATTTACACCTCTTCATCCATTTGATTGGTAACCACATAATATCTAGGATCATTAATATCTGACTCAATGATAGCGTCAAATTTAGGGTTAGCCTTTAATAAAATGGTTTTACAATCCGGGCTTAAGTGAGTAAACTTAACACTTTTACCTAGGTCTAAATATTTAGTTGCTAAAGCATCTAGTGCTTCAATTCCTGAGTGGTCACTCACTTTTGATTCCATGAAATCAACTTCAACTTTATTAGGATCTCCTTTAGCATCAAATTTAGCATTGAAATTTTGAATGGAACCAAAAAATAAAGGCCCCCATATTTCATAGACTTTAGTACCATCATCATTAAAGCGTTTTCTAGCTCTAATCATTGTTGCATTTTTCCAAGCAAAAACAAGAGCAGAAATTATAACACCAGCAATGACTGCAATAGCTAGATCTTTCCATACGGTTATGGCAGAAACAGCAATGAGTACAATAGCATCAGCTAATGGGATTTTGTGAAGAATCCTAAAACTACTCCATGCAAAAGTACCTATAACAACCATAAACATGACTCCTACTAATGCAGCAATTGGAATTTGTTCTATTAATGGGGCTCCAAACAAAATAAAACATAAAAGTGCTACTGCTGCAAATACCCCTGAAAGCCTTCCACGTCCACCAGAGTTAACATTAATAATAGATTGTCCAATCATGGCACATCCACCCATGCCACCAAATAATCCATTTAAAATATTGGCGCCTCCTTGGGCAACACACTCTCTATTGCCACTACCTCGAGTTTCAGTAAGTTCATCTACTAAATTAAGAGTCATTAGCGATTCTATGAGACCTACAGCTGCTAATAAGAATGCAGTTGAAACTATGAGGTCCCAATGACCATCAAGAGAATAGAAAATAGAAAATATATCATATTGAAAAGTAGGAAGTCCACCTTTTAATCCACTACCCCCACCATCTCTAATAAAAGAGCCAACTGAACTAACATCGATGTCTCCAAATATGGTAATACAAGCAACTACAACAATAGCGGTTAATGCAGCTGGTATTTTTTTGGTGATTTTAGGTAATAAAAACATAATACCCATAGTTACAGCTACTAAAGCTAACATGATATAAAGAGGTTTTCCAGATAGAAAATATGTTTCACCATCAACGGTTTCTTTAAATAAACCCAATTGTGATAGAAAAATAACAATTGCAAGACCGTTTACAAATCCCATCATAACGGGATGAGGGATAAGTCTAACAAATTTTCCTAATTTAAATATACCTGCAGTAATTTGAATACCACCCACAATTAAAAGTGTAATAAATAACCACTTAAGACCTAAATTTTCTACAGGAGTATCAAGCGAAATACCTACTTGATTTCCCTTTTGTATTAGGTGAACCATAACAACAGCCATAGCTCCTGTTGCTCCAGAAATCATTCCAGGACGACCCCCAAAAAGCGAGGTGATTAAACCCATCATAAAAGCCCCATACAAACCAACAAGTGGATCAACTCCTGCTACAAATGCAAAAGCAACAGCTTCGGGTACAAGTGCTAAAGCGACCGTTAGTCCCGATAAAATATCGTTTTTTGGGTTTTGAGTAAAGTTTTTAATTGTTGTTTGTAGAAGCCCCATG
>JBELHJ010000081.1:0-7868 GCA_042091495.1 Bacteroidota bacterium | reverse complement strand
AAACTCTGTTTTACAAGTTTCCCCGTGTATTCCTTTTTCAGAAATACTTACCCCCAATAACTTTAACTTTAAAATCTTACCAGATTTTAATTTTTCAATGAATTCCGATTTACTATGGTAATTAAGACCAAAGTCTATATCTCTTCTTGCGCCTTTTGCCATTGCAACAATAAACTTTTGGTTTTGCAACGCCTCTCTTTTGAAAACAAGAACTCTTCTTCCATTTTCTCTACTAACTTTATATAAATCAGAATTGGCATCAATTTTAAGTTCAAACATTCCAAGAAAATCATCAATTATGTACTGAAAATAAACGGTATGTGTATTATGATTATTAAAATTATTTAAGGGAGAGTGAATGTCATACCACCAATAGTCTAAATCTGAAAAATTAGATAAAAATAATGCGCCATTAGTAAATTCTAATTTTGGGGTTTTAGGTGAATAATATTTCTGTGATATTTTTAAATTAATTTCTTTCAATGAACTGTAGTCTAAATAATTTAAATTATACACACCATTACAAAGTTTATTTCTTAATGGTCTGTAAATACCAGTCCTAATTTTAAATGTTTTATTGTTAAAGACATTGCTATTGTTCTCTGTAATTAAACCAAAACTCCAAGCTGTTTTTATTTTTTCAGGGTAATCTATTTTATTTATATCATTCAATAATTTTTGTCTTTGTAATGGGTTAGTTACATCTTTAGTTTCATTTTTAATTTCTTGAATTTTTTTTTGTTTTGGATAATCAACTTTAAAAAACCATTTCTGAAACTTCTTTTCTTTGGTTGTAATAACAATTCTTTCTTTATTAATAACATCATCTTTTTTAACAACCCTATCTTTTATAACATATCCACTATTCCATCCATTTTTAATTGAAACTACTCTCTTATCTCTTTTTGGGTGTGTTGAATATTTGTCATCTTCATTTGAAAGCCTACTTACAGATGACGTGGTTTGACTTAAAGTCGCACCCAGCTTGGCTAATACAAACCCAGCAAATTCATCAGCCTCTAATTCTTGTTGACGTTTCTTCTCTAACTCAGGCGCATCTACAATATCACCAGCATATAAAACTAAATCCAAACTATGCCCATTGACGTGATGACCTACTTCGTGAGCAAGTATAAATAGGTTTGTCCAGTTGCTTGTGTTGCTTGACAGCATAGACATAAACTCAGGGTCATACAAGATATACCTCACACCTTTATAGGAGACCGCTACCGCATTATTAATATCGCTACAAGGAGAAAGCACAAAGTTCTTGGAAAGACCTACTACGCTAAGTATTCTATCAAGTGCATTATCCGCATCTAAATCAGAAGAAAAAGAGTTACTTTGAAGAGTAGTACATAGTTCTAGAGTCTCTGCATTATTACCATAGTCTTGTGAGAAAGCAGAAATTGATAATATAAAAATTACTATTTTTTTCATTTCTTAAACTTAATAAATCTACTTAATTATATTTGACTACAATATAGTTTTGATGAAAATTACAGATACTTATAAAGCATTAAAGAAAAAACACACCCGTTTTTTCAGCGAATACAATGCAGATGATAGAATAAAACATAAAAAGGAGATAATTTCTTTAAAGAAAAGTTTAGATGAATTAGAAATAAAAATTATAACTGGCATATTAAATTACTCTCTTAGTTACTCGAGGGTTATGAATGAGTTAAAAGATGACAGTCTAAATAATTTTCTAAAGGACAATGTTGGCATTTCACGTTTCTTAACCTCACAGAAGCTATCAAAATCTATAGGTTTCAATGAAAATCAAAGGAATAATATATTAGAGGAATACCATGAATTATGCGAGAAAGCATGGGAAGATTATATAATTTCAAGTGATGAAAGGAAAAAACTTAATGAGTTTTGTAAAGAAAATTTAATTGACAAGACTCAACAATTTTTAATAGAGCAAAAAGTTTCAAAAAAATATACCGATGGTTTTGATTTAGAAAAAGTTGTTAAGCACTACATTGTTTCTGAAAATAAATCTAATGATGAAATAAAGTCAATCCTCAATAAAGAATACAAGAAAAATGTATCTATTGAAAAGATAATCAGCTTATCTAATCAACTAAATAAAGAAATAATTAATGAGTTTGAACTTGAAGAGGGTGATAGTAAATTGATTAAAACTATAAAGGTTGGTGATAGCGTCCGTATTTATATCATTATTGTAAACTCTAAATTGAATTCAGGTTACGAATTCGAAATTGGTTTTGAAGAAAATGAAATGGATAGCTTTAAATTAATTGTTTCTAAATCATTATATGACACAAATAATATAGATAGATTTAAAGATGTTATTACAGATGGCATATGTTATTATCTGGCAAGCAGAAATGATGGTAACTATCAATTAAAGCATTTTCTTGAATTAAAACCTAATGTAAGAGAAGTAATAAACAATGCGTTTTAATTAGTCCATAAAAGATTGAATCCACCTTTTCAAAAATAAATCTTTGGTTAGTCTAATATCCTCAGGGGAATACTTCCCGTACTTGTTTTTATTGTGTAATTCTGAAAGGGCGTCAAAAACACAATTTACCTTAAATTCCATTTCCTTTTCAGAAGTTCCATTTGATGCTATATTCTCGTAATAAGGGTGTCTAACGTTAATACAAATGACTAAATTTTCATCTACTTCATCCATTATCATATATGGTAAGTTATTATCCATAAAATGATAAACTAAAATAGATTTTTCTATACCTTCAACGTTTTTCATATGTGAAAAGTCCATGTGAGGCTCTTCTTGCTCATATATCTCCCTAACTTTTATTGGTGTTTTAGATTTGACAGTTGGTGAAATGAAATCTATTGATTTCACGTCTGTGTTCACTGGTTTGTCAAAAAATTCTTTTACTTTTTCTTTAGCAAGTTGAACGTTTGGTTTCTCCTCATGTTCCTTAACTGACTTTGACTTATTAGTTGTGTTAGCCTCCTTAGCAATTAAAGAGCAAAATTCTCCTAGTTGTTTTCTAAACTCAGACTCCTCATCATCCAAAAAATTAATCTTGTTTTTTGTATGAGCTACATTAAAAGCAGTCATGTCTAATTCTCCGATAAGGCGTTGATTCTTTAAGTCATTTGTTCCTCCTTCTCGTCCAAAAACTTCCGAAGGCTTCCAAGAATTATGTGGATATCCTTGAATAAGTCTATTATGTCTATATACAGAAAATCCAGAATATCTTGTTTCACCTTTAGCCATTATTCCCAACCAACCTTTACATTTTTTTCCATTTGAAAGCGAAATCTCAAAATCTTTTCTAGTCAAAGATTTATCACTGGATGGGAGAAGTTTAATAGGAAAGGGTGACAGAGTTTTGTCTTCAAAATTTATTTCCAGGTCATTGTTTTCAATAAATTTCCTGTAAATACTAGCCAAAGAATCTTTTATCTTATTTTTCTTTCTAGAAAGCCTTCTGTTAAGTTTTGATATCTTAATTTTTGTATATCCCTTAATATTTGAGCTTTGAACCACCTCAGAAATTTTTACTTCATCATCGGAGCCTAATTTGTCAATATCTATTGTAATACTATATGCTTTATCTTCAAGGAAATGTTTGGTTTCTATTTCAACTTTTTTTCCAAACCAGATAGAAGCTGTTTTCATTCCCATACCAAACTCACTAAGCTGGGTCTCACACTTTTCTTTTGGAATTCCTAGTGACAATAACCTTTCAAAATCTGTCGAATGGATACCACCAGCATTATCGTGCACATTAATCTCCTCTCCATTGTCTCCGGTTACTATTGAAAGCCGAACTTCACACTTATTGATTCCTAATTTATTGAGCTCCCTTTTATGATTTAAATAGCTGTGAAGTGAGTTGTCTACAAATTCAGATATTGCATACCACTCATCGTAGTCTAAGTCAGCATATCTATGAAGAGTTAAACTGCCAACAGTTAATTTGTTAATATTAGTAACCATTTTTATTTAGAGTTAATTTGTTGTTTGAATTTGTAATATAATATTTTCCGTCATTTATTTTTTTGTCAAGTATCCAATATAGTCGATTCTGCCCATCGACTAAATTGAAATGTTGCTGCATAAGGATTTTTTCGCCCTTATATTCTAAGTAGTTGAAATTAGTTTTGTTCATTCCTAATAAATTAGGGTTGTCAATAATTAAAACCACATTATTGATATAACAATCGGAAGTAAAATTATTTATTTTTTGCAAATAATAACTTTCAGTTCTGTAACTATAATTTTCATTTTCATCTTTCATTCTTTCTACCAAGTTTATGTTACAAAATGAGTTTAATAGTGGAATAATATTTCTGTAGTGTGATGGTATTTTATCAATAACTAATGATAAATAGGGCTTATTAAAATTAACCAAGTCTATTATTTCTTTATTTAAACTGATGGCTTCTAAGGATAAAACATTTTGTCTTATTAAATCAATATTCATATTCATTAAACTGTATATTTCAACAAGCTGTGGAAAAACATGACTTTTAAATGAATGCTTTGATATTTCGACTTCTCCAATACACCAATACATATAATCCTTTTGTACTAATAGAATATCGGCATATCTATTGTAATTTCTAAAAATATTCAAAGTCTTTTTTGAATCATATACAGTATAGTCTTTGAGTATACTTTTCCTCAGTATCATTTCCTCAAACTCAGTTTCATTTGAGAAATCAAATGAAGTCCAATTTAGATTACCTCTTTCCATTCAACTTCAATTTCTGGATTATTGAATTGTTCCTCATATAAACTACTGTACTCTTCTTCAGTGGTATATAATGTGTAGATTATTGGTTTAATTTTTCCTTTACTTTTCCTTATAGTTCTTCCCAATCTTTGAATTCTTTGTCTGCTCGTTTTTGTTTGTGATACAATAATGCCAAAATCTATATCTGGAACATCGAATCCTTCATCAAGAGCTTTACATCCTATTAAAGTATGAAAATAATTTGACTGAAAATCATTTAAGACTGAAATCCTATCAGACTGTCTCATCCTTGAATGATAAATTAAGGTGTCTAGATTGTTGTTTTTACATTCAGTCTTTATTTCTTCGGCTTGTTTTATACTCTCACAAAAAACAATTTTTTTCCTACAGATGTTATTAAGGATTAATTTTGTAGCAACATAAAGTCTTTGTGTTGATTCGTTTACAAGTCTACTTCTTTTAAAACTCAAAATTTCGATTGATGACTTTAGCTTATCCACAGACGCACCATCTTTTACAGTTTGTAGACGGGCATATAATCTTGATATTTTATTAGAAATTTCTTTGTATTCAAACTTTTCTTCCTCAGTAAAATGTGTTCTTAAATAAACCATCTTATATGGTTCAACAACTCCATCCTCTATTGCATTTTTTACAGAGTAATCATAAATAACCTTTCCTACATTAGGCGTAATATATTTTTCAATTCCATCGTCATATTTTCTTTCAAGAGTAGCAGTTAAGCCAATCTTCGATAAAAATTTATGCTTTAAAAAAAATTCATTTGAAGATGTACCATATCTGTGACATTCGTCAAGAACAATAGCGCACCTTTTACTAATAAGATTAAAATCTAATTTTTGAGCTGAAAGATTTGTTATAATATTTATTGACTTGATTTTTTTTCTGTCAAGACTGATGTCTTTCGAATTACAATTAGAGTTTTGTATTATGTTTGAATACCATTGGTCTTGTAAAGTTTTTGTTGGAACTACGATAATAACGGAATCAATTATATCCTGCTCAAACATATAGGAAACACAATAAAGACCAAATATTGTTTTGCCCCCTCCAGTGACGACTGAAAAAACTCCGCTTAGGCTATTTTTAAGCCAATGTTCAAAAGCCTTTTTTTGCCAGCCTCTTAATGATATTGTTTGATTTATTTTCATTGTAAAACCTTATTAAAGAGCCTTTAATGTATTCTAAGTTTTTTTCACACGACAACCATCTTCTATTAAGCACTTCTGAAACCATTCCTGTTGTATTACTACCTCCAAATGGGTCAAAAACCAAATCATTTTCGTCTGTTAGAAACCTAATGAAATATTCTGTGAGAGCTATTGGCATTCTTGCGGGATGTTTTGGTAAAGAATTAAGCTCGCAAAAAAGATTGTAAGTTTTTTGGTTAAATGAATTAGATATGGATAATGAGTTTTCCAAGCCCTCAAATAAATACTCTTGATTGTTTAATGTTAAAAAATTTGGTGAAATACTACCATTATTATTTTTTAAAAAATTATCTGATATTTTATGCCCAGAGGGTCTAATTCCTGGATTCACATTTTTATTTTTCATTTTCATTCGCATACTATTACTGTACTGAACAAGTATGTTTTTATTATCAGATTTTGGAAAAGGAGTTTTTGAAAGCCACCAAAGTCTAGTGTAAGAATCTTTTACTCTAATTCTGTTTACTGTTACCCATTCAGCTGGTGATGGCAATCGTGAGGGGTTGTGACAAATAAATTCCTGGCATAAATAAAGTCCTGATTTTCTTTTAAATTCTAATAAAGCCTCTAATGGAATTGTCGAAAAAGCTGGAATTCCTTTTTCCCATGAATTCCCCAATTCTATAACAATACTTCCGTCATCAGTTAAAAGGTCTGTTAAAGGCTTTGAGAATTCAGAAAACCATTTTACATATTCCTCACCATACTCATTCCCATATTTTTTTTTAAGAATTAAATTAAAAGGGGGTGAGGTAAATATCAGGTTAATCTTACCACCATATTTTTTTTTAAACCATTTGGATTTAACTAATTTTAATGAATCTCCCTGATAAGAAACGCTTTCATTCTTGTTAAATATTTTTCTATTCAATTTGGCTAGTTTAGTTGATGATTAATATTAAAGCGGGGTTATTCATCCCTCTAAGCTTTCATCATTTATAATTTCAACAAAAGAACCGCTAATAAGTCCAGTTGGTACAGCAACAACCCCCACACCAACTAAAGATATTATGGTTCCAAAAATTTTTCCTCCAAGTGTTTTTGGAAAAATTTCTTCAAACCCAACCCCCGTAAGAGAGGCTACAGACCACCAAAAGGAATCTTTGATACTAGAAAAACTCTCTGGTTGTCCTGGATTTTCCAAATAATACATTCCAGTGGCCGAAAAAAACAATACAATAAAAGCAATCACAAAGGTCAAATACAGTTCACGTCTTACATTATGAATGCATTTTCCTAGTAGCTCAAATGATTTATTGAACCTGCCTAGCTTTATAATTCTTGAGACTCTGAATAAGCGTAGAATTCTTAAAAATCTACCGTCCATTGTCAATGTAGATAGGTAATAGAAGGGTATAATGGCCAGTAAATCAATAATGCCAAAGAATGTAAGGTTATATTTGGTTTTGGTCTTAATTGCCTCAACGGTTCTAAGTATGTACTCAACAGTAAATATGACAATAGATACAAGCTCTATTTGGTAAAAAAAATTGTAGTAGGCGTCACTCTTTCCTGGCTCTGACTCAAGAACCATTGCTACCAAGTTCACGACGATAATAGCGTAAATCGACTTTTCGAAAATCTTGTTTCCTACTAATTTCAATGGCTTGTTATTTGGTCAACTAAAGTATGTATTAAGAAGAGAAAAAGCAATTTTGAGTAAAAAAAGACTATTTCAGAAAGATTCCTTAACACTAAACATAATAAAGGGGTAAGTTTTGGCTTACCCCCTTGTTATTAGCAACTTAGACTAAAAATCTTTTGCCAATGTATGTAAGTAATGGGTAACATATATTTTACGCTACTCCCCACAAAAAATAAAACGCTTATCAGTTAACCACGGGGGCACAACCTAGAGTTTTACTCCTTGGATTTTTTGGCTTTTAATCCTCGTTCAAATGTTCGTGGGCTTTGATTATAG
>JBELHJ010000080.1:0-8001 GCA_042091495.1 Bacteroidota bacterium | reverse complement strand
TCCTACTTCAATTTTCACTCACAAACAGTTATCCGATATTTTTCTTTGGACATATCTTATGGAAGGAAAAAAAGTAGTGTTTGTTAATGTACTTTTAAATTATTTTAGGAGACATGAAAATTCCACAACTGAAATTAATAAGCGTAATTTTAGAGGAAATATTTATAGTGAGCTTGCGGGATATATTAATTACTTCAATTTGAATGACGCAAGAGTAAATGAAATTTTATCTCATTACACACGAAAGTATCTTATTCCTCATAGAAAATTTTTATCGATTGAGCCGTTTAAAAATATATCAACATCTAGACTAAAGTTATATAAAGTTATAATTTATAATTATTTTATTTTTTTGATAAATAGATTTTTTAATTATGGAAAAAGTTAGTGTCGTAATAACTACATATAATAGATTTAATTTCCTAGTAGAAACAATCAATAGTGTTTTAAATCAAACATATCAAAATATTGAGATAATTATCATAGACGATGGTTCAAGCGATAATAATATTAGAACGTATTGTGAATCAATCCCTAACGTTAAATATTTTTATATTACCAATACAGGTAGCCCTTCAAAGGCTCGCAATCTAGGTTTAAAATATGCTAATGGAAAATATATAGCTTTCTTGGATGATGATGATCTCTGGAAACCTTACAAAATAGAAATTCAGGTAAAAGTTTTAGAGAACAATCCGGATTATGGGCTCGTTCATTCTTATTGCGAAGTAATTGATGAAAATTCAAATACAACAGGAGAGGTTATTGGGAGATCTATTAAAAAAAAAGAAAAGCACGGAGACGTAAAGTTCAGAATGTTTGCAAGTTGGACATTAATGATGCCAACGCCTTTGGTAAGAAAAGATTTAATAGATTTGGTAGGTTTTTTTAATTGTGAAATGCCTCATGCTGGAGAAGATTGTGAATTCTGGACTAGATGTAGTTTTTTTACTAAGTTTTTTTATTTAGATAAACCCACGGCATATTATAGAAGACACTCTGGAAACGTGTCCGCCAATAATAAATTTTATATTGATTTACCGAAACATTTATTTTCTATTTTAAAAAGTAATTCGATTCAAAGTATGTTATCAGTTTATGAATTCAGGATTCTAAGAAACAAGGCTTTAATATCTCAAGTAAAGTATATTAACATTGATTTATGTTGGACATTTAGTAATTTATTTTCAATTCATACTCTTTGGTTTACCAAGATAGGTATACTAAAAATTTTAATTAAAAAAACGTCAAGTCTATTCATCTCCAAATTTTATAATACTCAAAAAACATGAGAAAAGGAATAAACGTAAATAGAGATAAATTAATTGCAAGTGTTAGTATACATAGAGTTATATTATCTGTACATATTCCCTCAAATAATGGATATTATGGACATAGTTTTAAGGTTTTTCAAAATTGTTTTGAATCCATAATCAAAACTATTAATAAAAAAACCAAGATTTCAGTTTTTGCTGATGCATGTTCAAAAGAAGTTTTAAACTATTTGTTAGACAAAAGGGAGATGTGTAAAAATTTTGATGTTTTATCTATTAGTGATAAGAACGTCGGAAAAATAAATGGTTTAAAATCTTTGATTTCAATGAGCAACGAGGAATTTATAACCATTACTGATGCTGATGTTTATTTTATTTCGGGTTGGGAGATGAAAATTTCAGAGGTTTTTAAGAGATATAATAATGCTGGTTTTGTTAGTCCTTCAGTAATTTTGGGAGGTCAAAATAATTTCACTAAATCAACATGGGGATTTTTATTTAATAAAGGAATAGAACTAGTTGAGATAAATAAAAATGACATTATTCACTTTGCAAGAAGTATTGGTAGAGAAGCCAATAATCAAATTGACAGTTTATTTAGATATGGTTTAAAAAAATCAAATGTAAATGTCGTTATTGGAGCTGGCCATTTCGTTTTTACCACGAGAAGGTATTTTTTGAATCGTATACCGAATAAGCCATCTTTACATTTATTGGGCGGTGGAAGTGAAAATGAATATTTTGATCAGGTAATTGATTTTTTAGGTGGACTGCGATTGTCACTACCTAAAAGTTTTGCTTATCATATGGGTAATCAAACTGATGATAAGAATTTAAAAATAGATTATAAGTTAAATGAAAACTTATTCGATTCAGTACCAAAATATGTCGAAAAAAGGTTAATTAGTATAACTAGATATTATTTTGGGAAATTAATTATAGTATTAAGAAGTTTTTCAACTTATTAGAAATAATGTATTGTTATTAATAGATCACAAGAAATTTTATAACGTTCAACTTAGAATCTATATTTTTTTATGAAAACTAAAACTATTTTACTTTCAAATAAACCTATGCCAAATGATAAGTTAATTGGTAGTTGGAACGTATTATTATCTAAGGCAATATTAGAGGGTAAAATACGATTTGACTATGTTTTAAGTAGTAAAAGTTATTCTCAGAAAGAAAGTTTTCAAGGTGTGACAGTTCGACCTAATACATATAGTTTTTTAAGAAGAAGGTATATAGATAAAGATACAAAGTATGAATATGTAAAAGCGTTAAGAAAAATAGTAGGTAATAAATCTTGTTTTTTTAAAATCATAATTTTTGATGATGTTAAACTTCTTAAAACAATTAATGACTTCATTAAACCAAAGCACTCGAATTTCGAGGTTATTTATTTTTTGAGAGGATATAATTTTGATTTTGACGAAAGGAAAAGAAAAGAAATTTTATACTCAATTGATAGATTAGTGACACAAACTCATTTGAGTGTAAGACATCTATTACTGAATAATCATTCTATACCATGTGAGATAAATATTCTTCCAAATGGAGTGAATACTGAAATCTTTTGTCCTTATTCTATTACAAAAAAACTCAAACTAAAAGAAAACTATTTCATAGAAAATAAAAAAGTTTTTTTATGGGTGAGCCAAAATAGAAAGAAAAAAGGTTTACATATTTTGTTAAAAGCATGGAGGGAGTTTTACTTAAATAATCAGGACTGTGTTTTGTTAATAGTTGGAACCGATTCTGTAGATAAATTTAAGGATGGAATTATGTATTTGGGCAGAAAGCTTAATTATGAATTAGCTGAATTGTATAACATCGCAGACATTTTCTTATTCACTACCCTTTGTCATGAAGGTCATCCTTTAGCTTTGACAGAGGCTTTGATGTGTGGTTGCTATTGCTTAGCTTCAAATATTTCTCCTATTGATGAAATAATAGCAGGAATTAATCATACTGTTCTTGTAGATTATCCAAATATGACTAAGAGTTGGTTTAATGCAATGAATGATGTTATAGCTAAATTTGATAGCATTCAAAAGCAAACTATTGAAATCCCCATAATATATGATAGAGAAGCTTGGGTGAATAATTTTAATCGAATTATTAATGGTTAATATTATTGTAGAGATAGGGCAAGCACATAATGGATCACTTGGTAGGGTTCACGCATTTATTGATGCAGTATCTTCAACCGGTGTAGATTGTATAAAATTTCAGACTCATATTGCGGAAGCAGAAAGCTCTATTCATGAACCCTTTCGAATTAAATCTTCTAGCCAAGATGATACAAGAATAGATTATTGGCGCAGAATGGAGTTCAACTTGTCTGAGTGGATGGAAATCAAAGACCATTGTAATCGTGTTGGACTAGAATTTATGAGTTCTCCTTTTTCTATAGCTGCGGTCGATTTATTGGAAAAAGTTGGAGTAGAAAGATATAAAATAGGTTCTGGTGAAATAAATAATCATCTTTTGTTAGAAAGAATTTGTATGACAGGGAAACCTATAATATTGTCTTCAGGGATGAGTTCTTTTGATGAGCTGGATGAGACTGTAGCATTTTTGAATTCTATGGAAGCGAATTATTCTATAATGCAGTGTACGACTGAATACCCAACTTCACCGGACAATTATGGTTTAAATGTGATTCAGGAATTAAAAGATAGATACAATATTCAAGTAGGATATAGTGATCATTCTGCGGATGTAGGAACTTGTATTGCTGCTACGGCATTAGGTGCGGATATTATCGAAGTGCATGCAGTTTTTGATAAGAGAGAGTTTGGACCTGATGTAAGTTCCTCTTTGACAATTGATGAAATAAAATCCATGGTTACCTCGGTAAGGAATATAAAGAATAGTTTGAATAACCCTGTAAATAAGCATTCTAATGTAAAATATCAAAAGGTTAAACAGATTTTCGAGAAATCACTTGCCTTAAATAAAGATTTACCGAAAGGACATATTCTTAGTTTTGAGGATTTGGAGTCAAAAAAACCTAAAGGATTTGGAATAGATGCAAGTCTATATAAATCTATATTGGGAAAGTCACTGATTAGGGACATGGAAAAATGGGAATTTTTAAATTATAAGGATCTTAATGAAGAAGCGTAAAATATTAGTAGTTGTTACCGCTAGACCATCTTACAGTAGGGTTAAAACTGCTTTACAAGCAATAAAAAATCATCCAAATCTGGAATTACAACTAGTGATTGCGGGATCTGCACTTTTAGATAGATACGGTAATGCAGTTGATTTCATTGAGAGAGATGGATTCAAAGTTGATGAGCGTGTTTTTATGGTTCTTGAAGGCGAAAATCCAACAGCTATGGCTAAAACAACAGGATTGGGAGTTATGGAACTAGCCAATGTTTTCTATAATTTAAAACCGGACGCTGTAGTAACCATTGCGGATAGATTCGAAACGATTGCAACAAGCATCGCTGCATCTTATCAAAATATACCATTAGTACATTTACAAGGGGGAGAAGTCACAGGTAATATCGATGAGAAAGTGAGACATGCAAATACTAAGTTAGCAGATATTCATTTTGTTGCGTCCAAAGATGCAAGAGATAGAGTTATACGATTAGGTGAAGATCCAAATTTTGTCTTTGAAACGGGCTGTCCATCCATAGATTTAGCAAAACATGTATTGTCTCAACCACAATTAGATTTTAATCCTGTAGAAAAATATGGAGGAGTTGGAGAAATAGGCGATTGGAAAAGTGGATATGTTGTTGTAATGCAACATCCTGTAACCAATGAGTATGGCCAGGCTAAAGAAGATGTTTTAAAAACATTACATGCTATAAAAGAAATAGATGTACCAACGTTTTGGTTTTGGCCTAATGTAGATGCAGGTGCAGATGGTACTTCTAACGGCATTCGTTCTTTTAGAGAAATAAAAAAACCTAAGAATATTAGATTTTTTAAGAATATGGAATCTCATGATTTTTTAAAGCTGTTATATAATTCTAAATGTTTAATTGGAAACTCTAGTGTTGGTATAAGAGAATGTTCGTTTTTAGGAGTTCCGGTTGTTAACATAGGTACAAGGCAGCATAAGAGACTGCGTGGAAACAATGTAATAGACGTAGATTATAATAAAGAAGACATTATAAGTGCCATTCATACTCAAATGAACGCTAACAATATTAAAAGCGAACAAATTTACGGCGCTGGTAATTCTGGTAAAAAGATAGCAGATGTTTTGGCACAAGTAGAACTTAACTTTTATAAAACCATTAGCTATTAATGAAGATATTAGGCCTAATACCAGCTAGAGGTGGATCAAAAGGTGTACCAAGAAAGAATATTAAGTTATTAGATGGTAAACCTTTAATTCAATACACGATAGAAATAGCTCAACAATCTAGTCTGCTTCACAGTTTTATTGTAAGTTCTGAAGATGAGGAGATTATAGAAATGTCTAAATCTCTAATGGCAGAAGCGCCTTTTGTTAGACCAAATGAATTGTCTTTAGATAGCTCATCATCTTTATCTGTTGTTCAGCATGCATTAAATTTTTATAAAGAAAGAGGAAAAGCTTTTGATGCTGTTTGTTTACTGCAAGTGACGTATCCATTTAGAGATGTTCATTTTTTAGATGAAGCCTTAGATAAATTCATTAAAGAAGATTCAGATTCTTTAATTTCTGTATCCAAAATACCTCATGTTTATAATCCACATTGGGCTTTTGTGCCAGACAAAAATGGTTATCTAAATATTGCTACCGGTGACGAAGAAATTATAACTCGTAGACAAGATTTACCAGATGCTTATCATAGAAATGGAAGTATTTATATTACCAAGTCTAGTATTGTATTAGAAGAAAATTCTCTTTACGGTTCTAAGATGTCTTATATAGAATCTCCAAATCAAGTAGATGTAAATATTGATACAGAAGAAGATTGGAAATTAGCTGAAGAATTTTTAATCAATAGCAGAAAACTTTCCGAAAAGAGTAAAGCTTGAAAAAGAAAAAAATAATATTTGTAGTACCTGACGGAACAGGAATAAGAAATTATTTATTTTCTGAGATAATAGTCTATTTGAAAAAAGTAGATGTTGAGTTGCTTATTTATCATGCGCTTTCTAAAGATGCTATTACGGAAGTAGAACAATTGCATAATATTGAGTTAACTACTAAACAATTACCTAAGTATATTGAGACTTTACAACAGAAGTTTTTAAGAGAAAGTATTTGCTATGCTAGATTACTATATAATGTAAGGCTAGAAGATAATCCAACAATATTAGCAACTTGGAAAAAAACACATACAGGTAAAAAGAAGTGGTTTTACAAACTAGTTGAATTCTTTGGAAGAATAAAGCATGAGAGCTATAACAAGATATTAAAGTTCGAAGAGAAATATGAGAAGTCTATTGAAAAAAGTATAGCTGATGAATTAGAGTTTTTAAAGCAATACAAACCAGATACTATTTTTTGCACACATCAAAGGGCTATTAATGCAATTCCGGTTTTTAAAGCAGCGGAAGCTTTAGGAATCAAAACTATAGGCGCAATATATTCTTGGGACAATTTGCCAAAAGCTAGATTAGCAATTAAAACTAGTAAGTATTTGGTGTGGTCGCAACATATGAAAAATGAATTTCAGAAGTATTATCCAGAGATTTCTCTAGACAATGTAATTATTACAGGCACACCTCAATTCAGTTTATATGAAAGTGCAGATATATTAGAAAAAGCTACTTTTTTTGAACAGTATAATTTAGATACAAACAAGTTCACTATTTGTTTTTCTGGTGATGATGTTCGCACATCACCATACGACCCAAATTATTTAGAACATTTGGCGCAATCTTTGAGCTCTAGTAAATATAAAGACAAAATACAGATTGTATTTAGAAGAAGTCCTGTAGATGTTTCTGGTAGATATGATCAGATTGTAAACAAATATGAAGATTTAATTATTTCCATAGTGCCTGCATGGAGTAATACAAAAGAACAATGGACTCAGATCTACCCATTTTATAAAGATGTCAATTTATTAGCTAATATTTGTAAACATTGTGATTTGGTTATTAATTTAGGGTCAACAATGGCACATGATTTTACGTATTTTAATAACGCTTCGGCATATTTAAATTATGATGTAAAGTCAGATAAAAATTGGTCTGTAAATAGAATTTACAGATACCAACACTTCAGGTCTATGCCGCATAAAGATGTAGTGTATTGGATTAACTCTAAAGAAGATTTTATTCCTTTAATAGAAAAGGTAATGCAAGATAACAGCTCTAAGGGCATAGAGTGGTTTAATGTTATAAATGATTTTACTCTAAATAGCTCTAAAGAAATTTCAAAACTATTAATCAAGTAGTATGCATATTTGCTTTATTACACACGAGTATCCTAAGGCAAACTATCCAAATGGTGGAATAGGTACTTTTACACAAACATTTGCAAGAGCTTTGGTTAAATTAGGTCATAAAGTATCTATTGTTGGTGTAAATCAATATGACTTTACAGATGAAATGTGTAATGATGAAGGTGTAGATGTTTATAGATTAAAATTGAAAAAGTCTAAAGGATTAACGTGGCTTTTTAATTTTAAATCAATTAATAAAAAAATTAAAGAATTACATACAGAAAATTCAATTGATATAGTTGAAACACCAGAATTAGGATTAGCTTTTATAAAGAAGATAAAATCAATTAAGTATGTGATTCGTTTACACGGCG
>JBELHJ010000079.1:0-8045 GCA_042091495.1 Bacteroidota bacterium | reverse complement strand
CCTATTTAAGTCGTTTTAATTTTTCAGGAAGTGAACAAAATAAAAAAGTTAAATTATTATCAGGTGGTGAGCGTAATAGATTACATTTAGCTATGACTCTTAAAGAGGAAGGTAATGTATTGTTACTAGATGAACCTACGAATGATTTAGATGTTAATACTTTAAGGGCATTAGAGGAAGGTTTGGAGAATTTCGCTGGTTGTGCTGTAGTGATATCTCATGATCGCTGGTTTTTAGACAGAATTTGTACTCATATATTGGCTTTTGAAGGTGATTCTCAAGTGTACTTCTTCGAAGGCAGTTATACAGATTATGAAGAAAACAAAAAGAAACGCTTTGGAGGTGATTTAATACCAAAGCGCATCAAGTACAAAAAACTCATCAGATAATAAAAAAACTACAAGTAAAACTTTATTTTATTTACATTTTATCTATAAAAATTATATTTTTGACCTATAAAATAGTTATTTTGTCTAAAATATAATTATGCCAAATATTTTTTGCCTCAAATCCTTTTTCAAAGAAATTACTTTTTTGAAGGCTATTATCCTTCTATTTATCTCTGGATTTAATGCGTTTTCGCAATCTTCTGAAGTTACTGAGCGAGGAGTGTTAAATGGCAACTCTGAAGTTTTTGGTTTTGTATATAGAGATATAAATAATAATGCAAATTTTGATTCAGGTATTGATATTTTATTAGAAAATATTGATGTGATAGTTTCTTCTAACTCGTTTACAATTTCAGTTGATACTGATAATCAGGGCAGATGGATTGTTGATAATTTACCAGAGGGAGATATTACTGTTAGTGTAGATTTAAGTGATATAGAAGCGTGTTTTGAACAAACTCAAGGTGTTGAAATTCAAAACTTAACGATTGCGCAAAATGTTTCTATTGATGCTGGAGAAAGAGGCTATTATTTTGAGCTTCCTGAAACGAGTTGTAAAAATAATATTGATATTTTACTCTCAAATTCTGGCGGAAACTCACTTGCACAAGTCAGTGTTTTAGACCTCATAAATGACTTATCTTATTGCCCACAGTATGTATCATATAATGTATCGTACACCAATGATGTAGGTATTATTCAAAATGCATTTCTTAATGATGACAACAGTGATGGCCTTATAAATCAAGATGATTTGACATCATCCTCATTTATTAATTTTAATTGTAATGACATTGGTGATATTGATTTAATTGTTACTTCATCAATTCAAACAATTCATTTAAATTCTTCAGTTGATTGTATTGTTAATGCAAGGGTTATTGATAAAGAACCACCAGTTTTAATTACAACTTCTATTGATGATATTGCAAGGCAATGTCCAATTTCAAATGAATCTGAATTGTTTAATGTCATGTCAGATTTAGGGATTAATAGACCAGAAGCAACTGATAATTGTGATGGGCAAATTTTAGGTTCTCCCAATGTAGTTTTTCCAATTGATGGTGTCACCACAATTGAGTGGTTTTTTATTGATAGTTCAGATAACACCTCAATAGATACATTAACTCAGAATATAACTGTTCAAGATACTGAACCTCCTATTTTTGGAGAATCATCTTTAGAACCTTTAGTTTCATCTTGTACGATTAATTCTATTATAGATTTAGCTTCTCTTTTTCCTTCTGGTAATTTGCCTACAGCACCAGATAACTGTGATGGCAATGTACCTGGAATACTAGCAGATAGCTCAATTTTTCCTATAGAATCTGATACTGAAGTTCAATGGATTTTCACGGATACCTCAGGAAATACGTCTTTATCAACTCTTAACCAAAGTATTGTAATTAGAGATGATGAATCACCAATAGCTTTGTGTAGAAATATTGAGTTAACATTGGATGAAAACGGTACTGCTATTTTAGAAGCATCACAAGTAAACAATGGATCTACTGATAATTGTAGTACCTTAAATTATTTGATTAATGGAGAGACTTCAATAACATTTGATTGTAATTCAATTGGAGAAAATATAGTTACATTGGAAGTTAGTGATGGCTCAGAGCATTCTGAAAATAGTTTTTGTGAGGCAGTTATTACCGTAGTTGATAATGTAAATCCTTCCCCAGATCAAACAAATAATTATCCTGAAATAAATTCAGATTGCCCAATTTTAAATTTCAATGATTTAAAAGATTTAATGACTGCTCAAGGTATAGCAATGCCATTAGCAGGTGATAACTGCTCATCTGAAATTGTTGCTGTTATTGATTCCTCTTTTTTTCCAATTAATTTATCTACTGTAATTGCTTGGCAGTTCATTGATGAATCTGGAAATGTTTTTGAAACACAACCAGTTCAAAGTGTTAAAATCGATATACCATCTACTTTTGAATTGATTTGTAAAAATTCTGTTGAAGTTTTTTTAGACGACATATCAGGCAGTGCTGTAATTAACGGAAGAGATCTTATTGATATGCCAGCGATGTCGCCAACAGATATTTGTCATATAAATGACTTCATAGTTGAAGGCGTTGATTTATTTGATTGTGCTGACATCAATATTGAACATAACGTAAAAGTCATTGCCAAAGGATTTGATGATTCAGAATTAGGAAGTTGTTCTTCTAGAATAATAGTCTTAGATAGAATTAGCCCAACAGCAGTTTGTAAAGATATCTCTGTGGAACTTAATCAATCAGGAACTATTCAAATAACTCCAGATATGGTAGATGGAGGTTCATTTGACAATTGTGAAATAGTATCTTCTGAATTGAGTCAGTCAACTTTTAATGATTCTGGTGATTATATCATTACATTAACTGTTACTGATACTAGCGGTAATACAGACTCTTGTGATTTAAGGGTTTCAGTATTAGAGAACTCGGATTATATTGCTGGTGGACATATTTATTACGATGTTAATGGTAACGGTTCACAGGAAATTTCTGAGCCTAACCTAACTAACAGATTAATAACTATTACAGATAGCTCGGGAGTTTTAGTATCAGAAATTGTTACAAATTCTTTTGGAGATTGGTCATATGTTTCAGATGTAATAGGAAATCTTAATATATTGATTGATGACTCAGGTATTGAGTCATATGTAACCTCTCAAGGACAAAATCCAACTTTAGTTAATGCACAAAAGGGAGGTCAAGATTTTATTATTGTAGGGTTTAATGATGCAATCACTCCAGTAACAAATTTTATTGATTTAAACGGTCATGTTTATTTTGATGCCAATGGAAATGGCATTCAAGAAAACAATGAGGCCGATGCTTCAAATCGGTTAGTTCACATAAATAATATTAATAACGTCGACCTTTCGATTAATACTAATTTAAGTGGTGATTGGTCAGTTTCAGGCTTGTATGAAGGAGTGTCAACGTCAATTAATATTGAAAACTCTGATCTTCAAGACTACACGGTTACTCAAGGAATTAATCCCAATATTCTTGATTTAGATCAGTCTGAAGATTATTCTAAACTTGAAGAATTTAATCTAATTGTAGGGTTTCATAACTCAGATTTTTTTACTAATAATATTTCAGTAACTGGCCATATTTATTTTGATACAAATGGAAATGGAGTTAAAGATTTAGGAGAGGCCTCTGCTCCTAACAGATCAGTATCAATAATTACTGCAAGTGGAGTTGAAAAACAAGTTACTACCAATAGTTTTGGGGATTGGAGTTTAGTATCACTGGAATCTGGAGAAACAGATTTTGAAATATCTAAAATAGGAATTGAAAATTTTATTACAACTCAAGGTAATAGCCCTTGGAGTGAGATTTTATTAAATAATACAAACTATAATTACACTGTTGGTTTTTATGATCCTGAAGTAAATACTGAAAATTTAGTAGATGTTAGTGGTAAAGTATACAAGGATGTTAATGGAAATGGATTTCAAGACACCAATGAACCAAATTTAGTTAATCATTTAGTAGCAATATCAGATAGTAATGGCATTGATCGTTCAATTCAAACTGACACAAATGGTATTTGGCTAGTAAAAGGTTTACCCGAAGGTAATTCAATAATCAATATCAATGAGGATGATTTATCAGGGTTAACTATCAGTCAAGGACAAAATCCAAATGCTTTAATTCTTGATAACACTAATGATTATATTCTAAACAGTGCATTTAATTTAATTGTTGGCTATAATGATCCTAACATACTAAATATAGGTACTTTAAACGGACATGTTTTCATTGATAAAAATTGTGATGGTGAACAAGGTGTTGGTGATCCTAATTTAGTTGCAGGTGTTCCGATAACTATAATCGATTCATCCGGAAACCCATCTATTGTTTTTACTGATGATAACGGAAACTGGTCTGTTTCAGTATCTGCAGGAGCTACAAGTTCTGAAATAGTAATATTCAATAGTGTTTTCTCCTTTTCTGATTATAGTTTAAATCATAATAGTGAAAATCCTTTGACAACCAATGTTATTGAGGATATTGATAATAATACTCCATCAATAGGATTTTGTCCTAATTCAATTGAATTGGCTGAAATTTCAGGTTTAATGTATTTTGATGATAATGCTAATGGTATTTTTGATTCTTGTGAATCTCCGATATCGGATTATGAGTTTGTAATTTCTGACGGATTTGCAGATTATAATATAAAAACTTCACAAACAGGAGAATGGAGTTTAACAGTAGAAGCGGGGGATGCTATAATTGATTATGATATAAATACACATTTTTTAGATTATTATATAACCCAAAGTGAAAGTGAGATTGTATTAACCACATCTGACGGAGATAATATAGATCTCGATGATTTGGGAGTATTTATTAAATCCAGAGCGCCATACGAAGTAAAAGGAAAAGTTTATAATGATTCCAACACCAATGGGTTAATTGATGAAAATGAGGTTGGGTTATCATCAGTTTTAGTAAATGTCTCAATTATACTTTTAGATGGAAGTAATTATTCTGAAAAAATTTCAACAAATACATTTGGTGAATGGTCTATTAGAGCTCCACTTGGATTTGTAACTTCTACCATCTTATTTGAAAATGCTTTAGATGAGTCTCAAATAACTCAAACACAAGGTTCTAACCCTACGACTACAAATATTGATTCAGAGCATATTTGTTCTGACTTTAACTTTATTCAAGAACCAGATGGATTATTTACTGGTTTAAAAGTCTTTAATGCCTTGTCACCAAATGATGATGGGATAAATGATTTCTTTGAAATTGTTGGCGTAGAAAATTATCCAAAAAATAATTTAGTAATCACAAACCGATGGGGTGTTCAAGTTTATAATATTGATGGTTATGGAACTAATGGAAAATTATTTAAAGGAATTAGTGAGGGTAGAATATCAATTTTAAGATATAAGAAATTACCAAAGGGAACCTATTATTACTTTTTTAAATATGAAGTTGAAGGGGTAATAAAGGAAATACAAGGATTTCTAAACATAAATTAATCAAGAACCATGAAAAAATATTTTACAATAATTGTATTATTCTTTTGTTCTTGGTTTACTCAAGCCCAACAAAGCGAACAGTATACACAATATATGTATAATACATTGACTATTAATCCTGCTTATGCTGGTTCTAGGGATGTATTAAGTGCAGTATTGTTACATAGAACACAATGGATTGGTTTAGAAGGAGCTCCTCAGACTTCTTCTTTTAGTATGCACACCCCAATCGAAAGAAAAAAAATAGGATTAGGCTTCAATATTTTAAATGATCAATTAGGTGCCTTGAGTGAAACCTCAGTAACTGCAAATTTTAGTTATACAATAGATTTAGATTATTTTGTAAAATTATCAATGGGTATATCAGCAGGCGCCTACCTTTACAGTCAAGATTTATCAAAATTAGATCTACGCTATTCAGATCCCTTTTACACTAATAACTTGGAAAATAAATTATCGCCTCAAGTGGGTCTTGGTTTTCTATTGCATTCAGATAAGTACTATATAGGAGCAAGTATTCCAAGAATGCTTAGAACTACCAATATTGATTTTGAAAATAATTCTAACTATGGTTTAAGAGAAAGGCTTCACTATTATGGAACTGCAGGTTATGTATTTAATTTATCAAAAATGATAAAATTTAAACCTGCTGGTATGGTAAAGTTGGTTTTTGGTTCACCGGCACAGGTAGACCTTTCAGCAAATTTTTCATATAACGATAAATTTATTTTAGGGACATCTTACAGTATTAGTTCATCAGTTAGTGCATTAGCCGGTTTTCAAATCAATGAGTCTTGGTTATTGGGAATGTCATATGACATAGCCACAAGTTTACCAGATGGATATAACAATGGGTCTTTTGAGTTTTTTTTAAGGTTTGAATTATTTAAACGCTATAATAAAATGATGACCCCAAGATTTTTTTAAATGACTTTTTTTAATAAATATTCAATATTTCGTACCATTTCTTTATTGGCATTACAATTAAATGCGCAAGTTGATAAAGATCAACTCAAAGTTAATGAGGCAAATGCCATGTTTGATAAATATGCTTTTGTAGACGCTAGACAAATCTATTTGGAAGTTGCTAATAATGGTTTCGTTTCTGAAGATGTTTTCAAAAAATTAGGCGACTCTTATTATTTTAATAGTGATTTAAAAAATGCAAACAAATGGTATCAAAAGCTTTATGATTTAAAAAATGGAGAACTGAACAAAGACTATTTATTTAGGTATGCCATGTCTTTAAAAGGCAACAAACAGTATGAATTGTCTGATCAAATTTTATTAAAACTCAATCAATTTTCAGATAAGGATTCTCGTTATTCTCTATTAGAAAAAGAGAGGAATTATCTAAATCTTATTGATTTACAGTCTGGCCGTTATGAGATTTCTTCATTGGAATTTAATTCAAGTTATTCAGATGCATCAGTAGCTCATCATGACGGTGTTATATTTTATGCATCAAATAAGCCAAATTCTGGAGCAGTAAAGAGAATTCATGGTTGGAATAATAAACCCTATTATGAAATTTATACTTCAACTTTAGATTCAAGTTATGTTCCCTCAAGTGAAAAATCTGAACTTGTAAGTATTAATATAAATTCAAAATTTCATGAATTATCTCCTTATGTAACTAAAGACGGGTTAACCTTATATTTCTCAAGAAATAATTTTACAAACAATAAATATTTAGAAGCGAAAGATGGAGTTAATAAATTAAAAATTTATAAAAGTACAAGAGCATCTGTTGATGACAATTGGGGTCTTTCAGAGGAATTACCTTTTAATAATAATGACTATAATACTTCGCATCCTACTTTAAATGCCAATGAAGATACCATGTATTTCATTTCAGATATGGAAGGCACTAGGGGAATGTCAGATATTTTTAAAGTAAGTATAGATACTGATGGTAATTTTGGAACTCCGGAACCTTTGGGGAATCATATTAATACTGATGGTAGAGAAAATTTCCCTTTTATTATTGATGAAAAATTATTTTTTTCCTCAGACGGGCATCTAGGATTAGGTGGTTTAGACGTCTTTGTAACTGATCTTTCTAAACAAATTGATATTCAAACTGTTATTAATGCTGGTAGACCTATAAATAGTCCTGAAGACGATTTTGCATTTTATATGATTCCAGAAACTAAGAGAGGCTTTTTCTCTTCTAATCGCCCTGGAGGCAAAGGAGATGATGATATTTATGCTTTAAAAGAATTGAAACCTCTAATTGCTTCGTGTAATCAATATGTTAAAGGGATTGTTAAATCTAAAGAAACTCAAGAGCAATTAAATGAGGTAACAATTTCTTTGTTTAATGAGAACCTAGAATTTATAGAAGAAACAACTACAGATGCATCTGGCTTTTACGAATTAGTTCTTGACTGTAATGAAAAATATATTGTTAGGGCTACAAAATCAGGTTATGAAGTGGTAGAACAATTTGTTGAGTCAGGAGTTGAATTTGAAAAAAACTTCGAATTATCACTAACATTAAAGAAAGGGAATTCAGGTATTTTAGACGTCCAAAAAGTAGCTAAAGGTGATGATTTAAAAAATATCCTTCAGCTCCAAAGAATTTATTTTGATACAGATCAATGGACCATAAGAAAAGATGCTGAGATAGAACTTCA
>JBELHJ010000078.1:0-8190 GCA_042091495.1 Bacteroidota bacterium | reverse complement strand
TACAAGCGGTAGGAGCTAACCTTAATAAATTTACGACCGATTTAAATACGTTTCGTCAAACTAATAAAGTGTTTGATATAGATGCCGAGATGTTGGAAATCAACGAGCGTATAAAAATCTATGAAGCTACTATTGAAGCCGATGATTTAAAACTGACATATCTTAATGCTTTAGAAGCTTATTTAAAGAATAAAACCGATTATACTGAAATTGCGGCACCAAGTAGTGTAGGCATAGAAGAAGGGGGAATTAGTTCAGGGGTTTCAAGTATCACTGCGCTTGCCATAGAACGTAAAAATTTAGAATATACTACCCAAGCCACTTCACCTTTGTTTTTAGATATAGATCGTAAGATTGAAGCTGAAAAGAAGGTGTTATTAGAAACACTAAAAACGACCAGAACGCTTATACAACTTAACAGCAATCGCATTAGAAAAAGGATAGCCGTTTACGAATCTAAATTGGGCCGTTTACCCCAAGACCAACAAGAGTTTTTAAGACTGCAACGCCAAATGGAGTTAAGCCAAGAGGCTTACAATGTGTATTTAGCCAAACGCTCAGAAGCAGCTATCGTGAAAGCCGCAAATGTATCAGATATTGTAGTGATTGACTCCGCTAAAGATATTGGTGGTGGACGCATAGGTCCTAATACCTCTTTAAATTACATGGCAGCTATAATTGGAGGTGGTGCTCTACCAATGCTAATCATTGTAATCTTATTTTTATTAGATACCCATATCAGGGATGCAGAACAAGTAGAGCGCTTATCTAAAATACCGGTATTGGGCGTGATTGGAAAAAATAAATTCAGCAGTAATTTGGTACTAATAGATCACAAAAAATCTGTGATTGCTGAATCTTTTAGAGCCATTAGGTCCAGTTTACAATTCATTTATAAGCGTAAATTACAAGAAGCGGGTGGTAAAACTTTAATGGTAACCTCGTCTGTGAGTGGAGAAGGTAAAACGTTTACCGCCATGAATATGGCAACAGCCTACGCCATATCTGGAAAGAAAACTATTTTATTAGGTTTAGATTTAAGAAAGCCTAAAATCTTTGAAGACTTTCAACTTAATAATGATAAAGGGGTGGTTAATTATTTGGTGGGTGATGCCAGTAAACAAGAAGTTATTAATACCACGCATGTCAAAGATTTAGATATCATATTATCAGGGCCAGTACCTCCTAATCCTGCAGAACTTTTAATGAGTGATGCTATGGGTGATTTAGTAAAAGAATTAAGAACAACTTATGATGTCATTATATTAGATACGCCGCCTCTAGGATTAGTGTCAGACGCTATGGAATTAACCCAATTTGCCGATGCTACATTGTATATGGTACGCCTTAATTACTCCAAACGCGGTATGTTATCTATTATTAATAACAAATATGCTAAAGGGGAGGTAAAGAATATCCATTATGTATTAAACTTCTACAAGCATAAAAAGAAGGATCAATACGGTTATGGTTATGGTTATGGTTATGGTTATGGGGCTTATGGCAATGGCTATCATGAAGAAGAAAAAACTGGAATTATAAAGAAAATTAAAAAACGTTTAAAAAAATAATATCTACAGCTATTTTAATGTAGGTTAAATCTTTCAAATTAGTTAGTTTAGCCATCCCAAATTAACATGAACTTGAATACCAATACCAAAGATACCTGGTTATACACCATTTCCTCTAAGCGAAAACTCATTGACCTGAATTTTAAAGAAATTTGGCGTTACAGAGATTTATTGGTCTTATTGGTCAAACGTGATATTGTAACCGTCTATAAACAAACCATTTTAGGACCCCTTTGGTTTTTAGTACAGCCACTCTTTACTTCGTTAGTTTTTACTTTAGTGTTTAATAATTTGGGCAATATTTCAACGGGGAGTATACCGCCGTTTTTATTTAATATGGCAGGGATTACCGCTTGGAATTATTTTAAAGAGTGTTTAGTAAGTACTTCTAATACGTTTAGAGCTAACCAAGGCTTGTTTGGGAAGGTATATTTTCCCAGAGTAATTACGCCACTTTCGGTGACGATTTCTAACCTACTAAAATTTGGGATACAGCTATTTATATTTGCATTGTTTTATGGTTATTTCATATTAAACGGTCTTAAAATACAAATTAATGGCCTAATCATTTTGCTTCCGGTCTATGTAATCATGATGGCCGCATTAGGGCTTGGTTTTGGGATGCTTATTTCCTCGATGACTACCAAGTATCGTGATTTAAATGTATTGGTAGGCTTTGCTGTAAACTTATTAATGTATATATCTGCAGTGCCCTATTCATTAAAAGAGGCCCAGACTAAGTTGCCTGTCACATTAGCCCAAATGGTTTATTACAATCCTCTAACTCAAATTATAGAAGGCTTTCGGTATATGTTACTAAATACAGGGTCTTTTAGCTGGTTAGGTTTTGCATATACCTTATTGTTAAGTATTTCTGTTTTTCTTTTAGGATTAATAGTGTTTAACAGAACAGAGAAACAATTTATAGATACGGTGTAATATGAGTGATGTGATTTTAAAAGTAGAAAACCTCTCCAAACAGTACCGTCTTGGTACTGTGGGTACCGGTACGATTAGTCACGATTTAAACCGTTGGTGGCATAAAGTAAGAGGTAAAGAAGATCCTTATCTAAAAATAGGCGAAACCAACGACCGTTCTCAAAAAGGAGAATCTGATTATGCCTGGGCTTTACATGATATTAATTTTGAAGTCAAACGCGGTGAGGTATTGGGGATTATTGGAAAAAACGGCGCTGGTAAATCTACCTTGCTTAAAATATTATCCCGAGTGACCAGTCCTACTACTGGCGAAATTAAAACCAAAGGCCGCATTGCTTCTTTACTGGAAGTGGGAACTGGATTTCACCCTGAACTTACAGGGCGTGAAAACATTTATTTAAATGGGGCTATTTTAGGCATGACCAAATCCGAGATTAAAGGTAAAGAACAAGAGATTATAGAGTTCTCTGGCTGTGAACGCTATATAGACACTCCTGTTAAACGCTACAGTAGCGGTATGCGAGTGCGTTTGGCATTTGCCGTAGCCGCGCATTTAGAACCCGACATTTTAGTGGTTGACGAGGTGTTGGCTGTAGGTGATGCTGAATTTCAGAAGAAAGCCATTGGCAAAATGCAGGATATTTCTAGAGATGAAGGACGCACCGTACTTTTTGTGAGTCATGACTTAAATGCAATAAAAAATTTATGTTCAAGAAGTATTGTACTAGATAACGGTAATATAGTCTTTAATGATAAAACAGATGAGGCTATAGAATTTTATAAGGCTTTAGTAGTCTCATTGTGGGATATTAATAAATTGAATCATATAGATTTTAAGAAAGGATTTTTACTAAATAAAGCTACTTTATATAATCAAAATGATATAGAAATTAGAAATGGACAATGTTTGTTTATGGGAGACTATTTAAAGATGAGTCTAAATTTTAAAACACTTGTTGAAATTAATAATCTTACTATTTCAATAGATATTTTAAATAATAAAAATGAGCTAATTTCTCATTTATCTAATGAAGATTGTGGTAAATATTTTTCTAAGATCAACCAAGATGAAGAAAAAAATATACAGATTATTACTGATAAAATAATGTTTATACCTGGAACATACTCTTTGAGTATATGGTTCGGTATTAATCATTCAGATAGTCTTTATAAAATTGAAAATCTTGCTGTATTTAAAGTTGAAAAAGGAAAACTTTCCAAGAGGCGTTGTAAATTACCAAGCCACTCTAAAACTTATCTTCACTCAAAATGGATATAAAAAAAATAAAAGCTGAATTTAAAGCTAAATTGAAAAAATATATTTTTAAAAATTTAAATTCTTACATAATTGAGAACTTCAATGAATCAATTTTAGACTCATCTACTATTCACATTTTAGGGACTAGAGAGACTTTAAAAATAGTTCAAATGGCTATAAATGAAGAAACACCTGGTGCATATATGCGATTTGGTGATGGAGATGTTTATTTATTAAAAGGCTCAAAGGATGCTTATCAAAGTTATGATAAATATTTAGCGCATGAAATGTTGGAAGCTTTTCAACTAAGTTCAAATAATATTCATAAATGTTTAGCTATTCATTCTCATAAATATGGGTTTGATGAAGGAATGGTTGATGGAAACCATTTGGTTTCAAATGAACAAGCAAATTATCTATTAAAAAATACTTTTAAATATTTTATCGGAGAAAAAATATATAGTCCTGTTGCACTCCATCATACAATAACCAGTGATTTTGATTTAGCTCTAAATTTTTTAAAAATTTTGAAGTTAAAGTCATCTGTTTTTATTGGCAATGAATCGAATAATGAAAGTATATTAAATTCTTTATTTGGAAATTTTAAATGGATAAAAACGCCATCTAGAAATGCATATTCTGATATAGATAGGATTTTTTTTGAGGCATGTGAGTTTTTGGAAAATAATGAAAAATTTTCGGTAGTTGTAATTGCTATGGGATGCTCTGGAAGACCATTAATGAAGAGACTTGTAAAGAAAAATTTTAATTCATATTATTTTGACTTTGGAAGTTTATTAGATGGTTTTAATGGAAATATTTCAAGGACTTGGTTGAAATTAAATGATATAGATTTTCACAAAATAAAAGATAGTTTAAATTAGATTATGGTAGTTGTATTAATAGTTACTTTTAATGGCTCAAAATGGATTCAAAAATGTCTAGAGTCTTGTCAAAATTATCCTGTAATTGTTGTAGATAATTGTTCGACAGATAACACCATTTCTATTATAGAAAATGATTTCCCAGAAGCAATTCTAATCAAAAAAAAGAATAACTTAGGTTTTGGGAAGGCCAATAATATAGGTATTAGAAAGGCTTTAAATTTAGGTGCAGATTATGTGTTTTTATTGAATCAAGATGCTTATTTTGTTGGCGATACGATTAAAGACTTAATAAAGATTCACCAATCTAATTTAGATTACGGTATTTTGAGTCCTATTCATTTAAATGGTTCCGGTAATAAATTAGATAGAAACTTTTCTTACTATCTAAGTTATGATAAAAATAAACAATTTTATTCTGATTATATATTAGAAGCAAAGTCAAAACATAAATTATACGAAGTCCCTTTTGTAAATGCAGCAGCTTGGTTATTACCTAAAAGTACTTTAAAAAAATATTGGTGGATTTGATCCCATTTTTTTTCATTACGGGGAAGATGACAATTATTGCCAAAAAGTAATAAAAGAAGGTTTAAAAATAGGTGTGGTTTCAGATTGTTATGTAAAACATGACAGAGAAGATGTTATTAAACGTCCAGTTGAAACATTTGAACAAAAATTAGATTTATTAAGAATCCAATCTTTAATTAAATATGCAAATGTAAATTTTGATGAAATTAAAACACCTCAACCTTCTTCAATAATAAAGAAGATTTGGTGGTATATATTTAAGAATGATATCTACACCACCAATAAAAGAAATTATGAAATTTTATCTAACTCTTATTCAAAAGGTCAGTTAAGTAAAATTAATTTCAATCAAAGAGAAGAATATCAGTATTTATGAGTATCCCACTAGTTTCCATTATTATACCTACTTTTAACAGAGCCCACTTAATAGGTGAAACTTTAGATTCTGTTATAGCTCAAATCTATACCAATTGGGAGTGCATTGTGGTTGATGATGGTTCTTCAGATCATACAGATGAGGTATTAAACAAATATTGTAAACAAGATTCAAGAATTAAATATTTTCATCGCCCTGATGATTATTTATCTGGAGGAAATGGTGCAAGAAATTATGGTTTTGAATTATCTGAAGGTGATTATATCAATTGGTTTGACTCAGATGATTTGATGTTTAAAAATTATTTGGAGTCTCATTTAACTTTTTTAAATAATTCAGAGTATAACTACAGCATTTGTAAAAGTAAATGGATAACAATTGATAAAAAGGAATTAGATGGGTTTTGGAGTAGGGAAGTATATTCAAAAGACCCTATAAATGATTACATTAAATTTTCAATTTTTTGGCACATAGATGCAGTTGTATACAAAAAACAATTTTTAAAAGAAAACTCCTTAGAGTTTGACGAATCATTAAAACAATCTCAAGAGTATGATTTTCATGTTAAAGTACTTGAAAAAGATTTGAAATATGGATTTATCGATAGGTTTTTGGTTAAAGCCATTGCTAATAAAGAAAGTATTTCATATAGTAGTAAGAACAATTATTTAAAGACAATTTCAAGTTTAAAGGTTAGAAATAGGTTTTTAGATTTATCAAAAAACTTTGAGATAAAATATGATACAAAATTACATTTGCTGAATGACTTATTTAGAATTTTTCAACAAGAAACTATCAAAAGAAATTTTAGAACATCTTGTTACTCAGCATGGTTTTATATCAAAGCACATTTTAAGGATACTGAAATATTAAAAAAGTATTTGTTTAGACATCTATTTCCGTTGATTGCAGTTTTAATAACTTATAATTTTACAGGTAAAGGATATATGTTATTTAAAATGACTAATACTTTCAATCTATCAAAAAAGAAAAGATAAAGTTAATGAGTAGAATTTTTTTTGTGTGTCCTGACGAGGTCAAGCCAGCTGGTGGGATAAAACAGATTTATAGACAAGTAGAGGTTTTAAATAATTATAACTTTAAAGCTTATGTTTTGCATGGTGAAAAGCCATTTAAAGTTTCATGGTTTGATTCTAAGGTGCCTGTGTTGTGGGATAATAGAGTTAACCAAATTAATAAGCCACTAAGGGACAACTTAAAAAAAGAGTTTAAAGAAAAAGTAAAGAATCTTAATAAGTTTATTTTAAAATTTTTTAAGAGAAAACAAAGTAAAATTGAATTTCTTAAAGATGATATTATTGTACTTCCAGAATTCTATGGTAAACATTTAGATAATTTATTTCCAAATCAGCTAGTGGTATTGTATAATCAAAATTGCTATTATTCTTTTAGGGGTTATGGATATAGTAAAGTAAACAAAGAGTCAATTTACAACCAAGAAAGATTAAAAGCTATAATAGTAGCGTCAGAAAATGCTCTTAACTATTTAGGTTTATTTATTCATAACAAATCATTGTTTAGGGTTAAATATGGAATCGATAACCAAATTTTTTCTTTTAGTGAAAGTAAAAAGAAACAGATTGCTTTTATGCCTAGAAAATTAAGAGAAGATTCTGAACAGATCTTAAATATTTTATATCAAAATAATAGTTTATTGGGTTGGACTATTAAACCAATAGATGGATTAAATGAAAAAGAAGTCTCTAAATTACTTAAAGAAAGTGCTGTTTTTTTAAGTTTTAATTATAGAGAAGGCTTTGGAATGCCTCCCGCTGAAGCTATGGCATGTGGCTGTATTGTTGTTGGTTACGCTGGACAGGGAGGTAAAGAGGTTTTACATCCAGATTTTTCCTATCCTATTGATGATAGAGATATAATATCTTTTGTCAATACCTTGCTTAAGGTTATCAAAGATTATAATAAAGATAAGAAGCCCTTTTTTGAGAAAGGAAAAAAAGCATCTGAGTTTATTTTAAGTAATTATAGTATGTATATAGAAGAGCAAACTATTATTAATACTTGGAAAAATATCTTAAAATTAATATCATAATTAGGGTTTGATTGATCTCACAATTATAATACCAAGTTATAATCACCAAGATTATATTATCCAGAGGTTAGATACAATATTAGCTCAGACCTATAAAAATTGGGAAGCTATTATTATAGATGATTCATCAAATGACGATAGTGTTTTATTAATTGAAAATTACCTTAATAAATACCCCCATTTTAGAGTAAAACATTTTATAAAAAATAAGCTAAATTCAGGTAGTGGATATACTTCATGGGAAAAAGGAATAAAATTGTCAGAATCTAAATATATTTGGATAGCCGAATCCGATGACTATAGTGATATAGGTTTCTTGCAAAGTTGTTTAGATCATCTAGAAATTCACAACGATATTTCATTAGTTTTTACCTCCAGTTATTACGTAGATACAAATAATAATATTTTGTATGATTCAACTAATAGGACCAAAGAGCTTGATGTTTCAAAGGGAGAATCTAAAACCTTTGAAGGCGAGATTATAAGAAAGTATTTTCCATTGAACCCCATGATAGTAAACGGTAGTAGTGTTGTTTTCAGAAAACCGGAACAAACTATTC
>JBELHJ010000077.1:0-8240 GCA_042091495.1 Bacteroidota bacterium | reverse complement strand
CTAAATTAGATGTTTTAATGATGGAAGACGCTTCATCACTTGATGAAGTTGTTATTGAGGCATTCAGGACATCTACTAAGCAAACATCTAACGTTTCCTCTGTGACAATTTCTTCATCTACAATTGAGGCAAGGCCTAATGCATCTATTGTTCAGACGCTTCAAGGTCAGGTTGCAGGTATGAATATTACTACATTCAGTGGTCAACCAGGTGCTAATAGTACAATTACAATTAGGGGTATTGGATCAATAAATGGTAATACAGAACCACTATTTGTGATAGATGGAATTCCTGTTGATGAAGATAATTTTAGGAGTTTGAATCCAAATGAAATTACTTCTTTAACTGTGTTAAAAGATGCGGGTGCTACATCAATTTATGGTAATAGGGGAGCAAATGGTGTTGTAGTTATTAAAACTAAAAGAGGTAGTTATGAATCTGGATTGAAAGTGAATTACTTAGGGCAATCAAGTTTTTCATTACTTCAGGGTCATGATTATAACTTGATGAATTCAAGACAGCTTTTAAATATAGAAAAAACTAAAGGTTCTGGTCTAGGGGCTTCACTATCTGATGCTGAAATTGAAGCATTAGCATTACAAAGTAATACCAATTGGTTAGATGTGTTTTATGGCACTGGTTTAACCAATAGCCATACACTAACTCTGTCTCAAGGTGGATCTAACTTAAATTCTTTTACGAGTTTAGGTTATAATGAAACCGAAGGTACATTAAAGGATGTCAGTGATTTGAAAAGATTCAATTTCAGAAACAACTTAAATGGAAAATCAGACAATGAAAAGTTTCAATATGGTACCAGTTTAAGTATCAACTATTCTGAATCTAATGAGCCTAACGAAGTTGGTAGTGGAGCTGTTAATAGAAACTTTATTCTAGGTGCTAACAAATCAGTTCCATATTTATCTGTTTATGATTATGAACCTGGAAAAGGTTCTGAAATTACAGCTACTTTTCTTAATACACCTTTGATGCTACTGGACAGGAAAGACACTTACGTTAGAAAAGAAGACGAAATTAAAATATTAGCTAACTTGAATGCAAGCTATAATTTTACAGATTTCCTTAGTTTTACTACATCTTTAAGTGCAGATTTTACTAATGAAACTCTAACAAGAGCTGAAGCACCAAATTCATTTAATGCGCAGTTTTTTGCAGAGGATGGGAATACAACGCCGGGGTTCCAACAGCAATATTCAGATAGAGTTTTGGCTTTGAATTTTAATAATTCACTAAAGTATTTAGACACATTTGATGACAAACATACTGTTGAAGCGAGTTTATCTTCAGAGTACTTCAAGGCGCATCAAAGATTCTTCTCTTATTTTGCTGAAGGATTAAGTCCCAAGAATTTTTATCCTGGAGATGGCGCTGCATTTATTGATGATAACTCAGAAAACGACTTTTTTGTTGATGATGCAGGGGCTAATGTTCAAAATGCAGGATTACTTTCTTTCTTTGTTTTTGCTGATTATGATTATGATAAAAAGTATGGTTTTTCAGCTACAGTAAGACGTGACGCATCATACAGGTTTGCAGATTCTAACAAGTGGGGTACTTTCTATTCTTTTTCTGGTCGTTGGAATATTCATAACGAATCCTTTATGGATAGTTCACCGTTTAGTTTACTTAAGCTTAGAGGTTCTTATGGTACAGCAGGTAATGATCGTGTAGTTAATGGAATTGGAACTGATGCTTATTTTGTAGGCGCCAATTTAACACAAGAATTATACGGCACAGGTTCTACATATCAAGGTCAAAATGGTTTATTCCTTTCTCAATTACCTAACCCTGATTTAAGATGGGAGACTGTTGCACAGGCTAATGTTGGTGTAGATTTCGAAATCTGGAATAAAAGACTTAGAGGATCTGTTGATGTTTACAGAAAAACAACAGATGATTTATATATATCAAGAAGTATTTCTCCTGCATTAAACGGAGGTGTATCTACGTTGAATGCAAATGTAGGTGAGATGAAAAATGAAGGGATTGATGCAGAATTAAATTATCAATTGATCAAGCCCAGTGTTAATGAAGGTCTTTCTGTTCTATTAAAAGGTTTAATTAATTACAATAAACAAGAATTACTTGATTTAGGAACAGAAGGTGATATTATCGGTTCTACTTCTATATCAGCAGTAGGCGGTATACTTGGTGAAAATTACCGTGTACCTTATTTAGGAGTTAACCCAGCAAATGGAAATTTATTATTCTTAGACATCAATGGTAATGTAACTGAAAATACTACTAACGATGATCGTAGAAGAACTGGTAAGAATTCAATTCCTGATTATCAGGGAAGTTTTGGGTTTGAAATAGATTATAAAAATTTCTTTTTAACTACACAATTCAACTACGCGATTGGGGTTTGGAGAAATGATTTCGAATACTCAGGTTATATTGATTCTGATGATATTGGTCAATTTAATGTGTCCAATGATTTATCTAGAGCTTGGACTCCAGATAACAGAATTACTGATATACCATCTTTATTTGCTACAAATATAGATGCAGGTGATTTGTCAGATAGATTTTTATTCAATTCTGATTATGTGAGATTACGTTTTATTCAGTTTGGTTATAATTTACCAAAAAGGCATTTAGATAAACTAGGTTTATCTAGACTTAGATTCTTTGCCAATGGTGAAAATATAATTACTTTATCTGGATGGAGAGGTTTTGATGCAGAAGCTACGGGACAGTACGGTTATCCTACACCGAAGACATATTCTGTTGGAATTGAATTAGGATTATAAAAATAAATATTATGAAATTTACATATAAATTATTTTACGCATTAATTTTAGTTTCATTTGTATCATGTGATGATGCAATTGATATTGAACAGCCTGGCACGCTAGGTAAAGAAAATGCCTTTTTAACAGTAGATGATCTCCAGCTTGGATTGAACTCACTGTACAATAGGGTTGATACTACTGCTGAAATTGCATTTTCAGCGGCGTTCACAGACGAAGCATATATTGGATATGTTAATGGTGGTCAGTCTACAGGACTACTTAATTTTATTATGACACCTAACTCTGGTGCTCCTTCATCGGTTTGGTCTTCTAATTATTCAATAATCGGACAGGCTAACAGATTAATTGAGGCGGCAGGGACTATTGTCCCACCTGCTGATGATGCAGATGCTATTAGTTTACACAAACATGTTCAAGGGGTGAGTTATGCACTCCGTGCTTATGCCCACTTTAAAATATTGTCTTACTTTTCTACAGATTACACAGATGATAGTGCTTTAGCGGGTATTCTAGTTGATTTCGTTCCTACACCTGACATGGTATTTGATAATCTCGAACGTAATACTAATGGTGAGTTTTATACTCTTATTGAAGCTGATTTGGCACTTGCAGAATCACTTATTAATTTTGAAAACTCTTCGATTCCTACATCTGATAAGTTTGTTAATTTTGATTTTATTAAAGCTTTAAAAGCTAGAATGTATGCTTACAAAGGAGATTACGACCAAGCAGATACTTTGGCTGAAGAATTATTAATGGATTATAGCATAGCTACTAAATCTGAATATGTTTCATTTTTTGATGATGGTAATGTTGTAGAATCTATCTTTAGTTTAGAGAGAACCGTAAATGATTCATACGATAACCAAGGTACCGGAGGTGGAGGTTGGGCAGGAAGCTTATTTGCTTTCACTGATCCGTCATACACAGGAGGTCCATTCTTAGAAGTAAGTCGTTCTGTTTATAATTTACTTAAAGGCACAGATGACGTTAGACTTGAAAGAAATGTAAATCTAGAAGAATCAACACCAGACGAGAGCTATGCCACAAACGGAAATTATAAAGCTGATGACGTATTATTAGTTTTCAAATATCCAGGGAGTGAAAATCAACCTTTAATGAATGATTTAAAAGTATTTAGATCATCAGAGATGTTGTTGATTAGAGCGGAGGCAGCAGCTGATAGAGGTGATTTTGTAGATGCAGCAACTTTTATTAAACAATTAAGAGATGCCAGATATGGATCTGCTCAAACCCTTCCAGTTTACAGTACGGATCAAGAAGCTTTCGGTGATATTTTAGATGAAAGACGTCTAGAGTTTTTATTTGAAGGTCACAGATGGTTAGATTTAAAAAGGCTCGGAGACAGAGGTAATAGATTTATTGACAGAGATGATTTTGAGTGTTCATTCTTCTCTGGGTGTACTCTTGTTAACTCTGATTACAGATTTACTTTCCCAATACCACAATCTGAATTATCTGGGAATACGGCTATAGTGTCTCAACAAAACCCAGGTTACTAAAAAAAAAAGAATTATGAAAAAATATAAGATTTTAGGTTTATTAATCTTAACCTTAGCTTTATTTTCTTCATGTGAAGAAAATGAAAATAAGATTTGGAACAGGTCACAGTCTCTTGTTGATTTCAATACAAATTCGGCCTCATTACCTGTAACTATTTCAGGAACTGGCTCTGTTGAAATCAAATTTGATTGTACAGCAAGTTCATCTGAAGATAGGACTCTTCAGGTAAAGCTTAATGAGGATTTAACTACTGCTAATAGTGAAAATTTTTCATTTGATACAACAGTTACTATTCCTGCCAATGCATATAATGCTACTTTGGTAGTTAATGGATTAGATACAGAGGGACTCACTACAGATCCAAAAAAAATAGTTATTGACATCGTTGATAGCGATAGCTTTTTAATTGGTTCTGAATCTTTAGAAATAAGTATTTACATGGTGTGTCCAGTTGAAGCAACAAAATTTACTGGTAATTATTTGATGGAACAAGTGTCTGCAGAGATTGACGGACCCACATTAAGTGACGGTGCAGTAGTTGCAATTTCATCTGTTGATGCTACAACAAGATCATTTGTCACTCAAACTTATCCTGATTATTGTGGAAGTTTCAATAAAACTTTTACATTCAATTTAGTTTGTAATACAATAGTAGTTCCAACTCAAGATACTACTTGTAGCTGTGGTGATCCTGTTGGCTGGTTTACTGCAGCTGACACACCTGAGAGTTACGATGCTAACGACGACTCTGAATTTTTAATTACTTTCACTGACGACGCTAAGACAAATTGTGGAGCTCCAGCACAAACAACATATAAATTCACAAAACAATAAATTATGAAGCGATTTAATAAAATTTTTACAGTATTATTTGCTCTATCATTAAGCTTTGTTTCATGTGACGATTCTTATGATTTAGGTTACGATGCAATACCTGATAGTGGCTGGGTAGAATTTTCTTCAGCAGATCCGGTTGAAGCTGTAGTTGGAGTAACTAGATATTTAGACATAACAGTTGATTTGGATTCAAAACTTAATAATGGTATAGAGGTTTTTTATGAAATTCAAAATCCTAGCTCTAGTATTGATGGTTTGATTGTATCCCAGTCTGAATTAATGATGTCTTCTGATGAATTTACAGGGACGCTAACTTTAGAAGTTAATCCAAATTCAACAATCACTGAAAACGTAACTTTTGATTTGGTTTTAACCGGAACATCAAATAATAATGTTTCTGCTGGTTTGGTAGATGGTTCTAAAGCAATTACTAAGTCTGTGTCCATCTGTCCAACCCAAATTTTAGCGGTTGGTACTGATTATGCCGCCATAGCAGATACTCCAGATTTGGATATAGTTGGTGACTCAGATTTTGCTTATGATGCTACGCTAACGCCTGTAGAGGGGTTTGATAATAAGTGGGCACTAGATAGCGCTTGGGGTCCTAATTACGTTGCAGGCCTTACTGGTAATTCATCTTTTGAAGGTAGATTTACTTATCCTGTCATAGTGGTTTTAAATGAAGACTCAACGGTTTCAATTGAAATTGAACCAGGTCAGCCAGCATATTATACGGGTGGCTCAGGAACATATGATGGATGTAACGATACTTTTGTGTTAAACTTAACTCAAGATTTGTTTAACGGAGACTTTGGTGTACAAACAACTTTAGTTGGTAAGTAGAATATTTACGTTAAAATGTAAAATGCCACTCTTTAGAGTGGCATTTTTTGTATATTTGAAAGCTGTAAAAAGAAAATTCTATGAAAATTTCATTCTTTAACGTCTTTGCATTTTTGTGTATAATATCTTTAAATACCTATGCACAAGATAAAATAGAAATCAAATCTATCTTAGAACGATCCTCTTTAGATAATCTGAGTAGATTAAAACAAAAAGTTAAAGAAGAAAATCTTTCAAAATCAACTAGGATTAAAAGTTTTTTATCTCAAAACAAGCAGCTTAAAATCAATAGAGAAAATGTTTATGATATTATTGATGGGAAGGTTGTTGTAATGGGTAAGGACAATTTGAATTCGTCAAAGGCCACTAGAACCAATTTTCTTCTTCCTGATGGAGGTTTAGGGCTTAATCTTGAAGGTTATAATATTAGAATTGGAGTATGGGATGGTGGAATAATCCTTGATTCACACAGAGAGTTTTATGATACGAGTGATTTTTTTGCTCCACCTAGGGTTGAGATTCCTACACCAGAGGTTTCTTCTCTATATGATGATCATGCTACTCATGTTGCAGGGACTATAGCATCAGCTGGTATAAATGTTAATGCAAAAGGTATGGCTCCCAGATCAAATCTAGTAACTTACAATTGGGTTCAAGATTCATTTGAGGTAATAGGAGAAATAGAATCAAATGCACTTTTATTATCTAATCATTCATATGGAGTGCCTGTTTTCAACGATAATGGTGTTCAAAATGCACCCTCTTGGATGATGGGTAATTATAATTCAGATTGTGTGTCATGGGATAATATAGCCTACAGTTCTCCATATTACTTAATGGTTGCTTCAGCTGGGAATGAAGGCCAATCAAATTATACTGGAGCTTTGGGTTACGGCTATGATAAGCTAACTACTGAAAAAAATGCAAAAAATAATTTAGTTGTTGCTAATGCCTCTAATCCTGTAATTGATACATATGGGAATTTAATTTCTTTAGCTATCAATCCGTCAAGTAGTCAGGGTCCTACAGATGATTATAGAGTTAAACCTGATATTGCTGGTGATGGAACTTCAGTCTTTTCGACTACTGATGAATCTACGTCATCTTATGGTACTAAATCTGGTACATCCATGGCTGCCCCTAATGTTACAGGAAGTTTAGCATTGTTGCAAGAACATTTTTACAATCTAAACTATAAATATATGAAGTCAGCTACCTTAAAAGGGTTAGTTTGTCATACTGCTGATGATGATTCTGCTAAAAAGGGTCCAGATCCTATTTTTGGTTGGGGATTACTTAACTCAAAGTTTGCTGCTGAAACAATTACCAACAATTCAGAAAGTAAATCTTTGATAGAAGAAAGAACTCTTGGAAATGGGGAAACATACACAACATCTTTTTATGTTTCAAATAGTGATCCTATAAGAGTTTCTATTTGTTGGACAGATCCTGCAGCATCTGCATCTCCTCAACAAGTTAATTCAGACAGAAAAGTTTTGGTTAATGATTTAGATATTAGAGTTACTCATGATTCAAATGAATATTTGCCATGGAAATTGAATTCAGATAATGTTGCCGGTGTAGCCATTAAAGATGATAATGATGTTGATAATATCGAGCGAATTGATATAGATAATCCTACTCCAGGATTTTATGAAGTTACAGTCTATCATAAAATATTCTTACAAAATAACCAACAAGACTATGCTTTAATTATAACTTCAAATGACCTTGCCCTAGATGTTACAGATTTTGAATCCAATAAGTTTAAGGTTTTATTTGACCCTCTGGAAACTAAGATTAAATTAATGTCATCAGTTAATTTTTCTCCAGATGATAATATATTGTTGTTTGATCAAAATGGAAGAGAGGTATTCACACACATATTTAACAATAATAATAGTTCAGCATTTGAAATAGATGCTTCAAATTTCAGTGATGGACTTTACATACTTAATTACAAAACTAATAAAACTTCATTTGTCAAGAAGATTTTAATTAAATAATTAAATTGCCATAACTAATCATGGTATATTTATAAGCATATTCATTTTATGCGGTATTATTTGTTAATTTTTATTTTAAATTCTTTTTTTTCTTTCAGTCAAAAAAGGCCTATTCTTCAAGCATCTTCTGATTCTATTAATTTGAAAGTCAATAATAGATTTTCAAAAAACTCTAAAGATGTTGATGATAATGTTTCGATTAAGGATTATGTTTTTTTCAATCACTTAAGAGATTCTTCATTTGTGGACACTA
>JBELHJ010000076.1:0-8384 GCA_042091495.1 Bacteroidota bacterium | reverse complement strand
GCGTTGTGCCAATGGATTGGAAACATTTAAATAACCATGCTTAAATAATCTTAAGCCAAATTCTCCATCTCCCATTCGCATTCCTTCAAATTGCCTATCGAACAAACCAATTTCTTTAAACACCTCTTTCTTCAACAAAACATTACCCGTATCCAACTGGTCGGATATTCTAAAAAAACTATAATTAATTGGAACTTTGTCTCCTATCAATGAAATTGAAACTCCGGATGAAGCATCTGCTTTGAAAAAATCTAAAGCTTTAAGGTGTTCATAAATCCAATTATTTTCTACCCTACTATCATCATCAAATAACAATAAATATTCACCATTAGAATTATTAATTGCAAGATTTCTCGCCTTCCACAGAGCTTTTTCTTTCTGCTTAATTAATTTAATATTTAAACTAAATTGATTATAAAATGAATTAATAAAAGGTAAGCTTTGATCAACCACAATCACCTCAAAGTTCTTGTAAGTTTGTTTTTCAAGATCTTGTAAAACATCTTTTAAATATTCATACCTATTGAGGGTAGGAATAATTACAGAAACTAAAGGTTCTGACTTTACTAATGAAGATTTAAAATCTTTGTAGCCTATATAATTAAATGGATTGGGTTTTTCTCTTTTAATGTGACTTGTCTTTATAAGTGACAACAACTCTTTAAAAGGATTTTTTAAGGTCAAAATTCTTATTACAAAAATATAGTATATCCAAAAAGCACTGTATGTTTTTCTTGAAAATACATAATTGTCATAAACACTTAGTTTTTCAAAATTTTCATATTTAGAATTATTAGAATAAATTTCCCCGTTAGTAACGCTAGCATATGACTTATAGTGTTGATAGGCCTTTTTTGATTGGAAATCAGAATCTATATATTCATCACAAAAAACAATCGGATAAATAAAATTCCCATTGTTATTTTTTAAATTAAAATAATGCGTAGGTTTTATGTATTTAATAAACTCAAATATCACGAGGTGTAAAATTCTACAAATTCATCAATTTGTTTTTCTAAAGTAAAGTTCTCCTTAACTCTTTGGGATGCAAAAATAGACATCTTTTCTAATTCCTCATGGCTCATCTTTTTTAATTGAAGAATTTGTTCAAAAAACAACTTTGGTTGAAGTTTAGGAACCACAAAACCAGTTTTATTATGCAATACATTTTCAGAAAGTCCTTCAGCATCAGAAACTATAGTAATAAGACCACTTGACTGAGCTTCTAATACTGCGTTACCAAATCCTTCTTGAATACTATATTGTATAAAGTAATTATTGTTTTTCAAATAATTAGCTACCTCTTTAGAGTCAACTTTATTTATAAAAAATATTTTATCTAAAATTCTAAACTTATGTGCTAAATATGCAATTCTTTCATATTCTGAGCCAGATCCCACTATGGTGTATTTAAAATCAACCCCTTTTAAATTTAATTCAGCCAATGCTTCAATGACGTAATTAAAACCTTTTTTCCAATGTAATCGTCCTACACTTATAAAATTTAATTCATTCCAATTTCTTTTATCAGAATTAGAAAACAAATTGGTATCGATAGCTGGTGTGATTTTCGTTATCTTGTTTTGTTTAAAGTTAGACTCAGCGATAACTAAATTTGCAATATCGTCACTAATTACATGGATTTTGTTTATTTTTTGTAAAAGCGTATTATAGCAATTTGGATGTTTCAGTGGGTAGATACCTATATCAAAACCCCTAAAACTTACTGCTGATTTTGCACCTATTGTGCTTCCAATAGCTTCTCTCTGCAACCCTACAGTTCCAAAACCAAAATGAATCCAATCCATCTGTTTTGCAGAAAGTATATGTAAATCTAGAATTACTCTTTTAATCGACTCCTTAAGACTTCCTGAATTATTTATATTCTTTTTTAAATATATAAAGGACACCATAAAATTCGTGAGAATTTTAAAAACACTAAATATCAAAAACCTTTCTCTTGATAAAACAACTGCACCATGGTATTTTCTAACGGAAGTAGATTGATCTATAAATAAAATTGGTTCGAAACCTCTTGTTTTTAATCCCGTTACCCAATTTTTAAAAAAGGTCTCAGAATAACCAGGGACTGCAGATAATATTAATCCGACTCTCAATTTGATACTTGTTTTAAATATAAATTTTCATGTTTACTTATAAATTCCTTCATAGCAAAATAGATTAAAACGTATTTACGAAAATTAGTTGTCATCTCAAATCTGTCTGACTCATTTAAGCCAATAGCTTCTATCATCTTATTGAGAATAGCGTCCTCATTTTTAGATTCAATCAATTGATCAGGAAACTCTCTGAGTACCTCGTTAATCCCAGAGATGTTTGAACCATAAACTAAACATTCCATACTCATAGCCTCAACTAAAGCCATGGGTTGACCTTCAACATTGATAGTTGGAATAAAATAAGCCATTGCATTTCTTAAGTACGGGCGTACATCTAAAACTTTATTAATAAAAATTATGTTTGGATTAAATGTCATATTCTTTAAAATTTCGCCATATTCATTTTCATTATTACCAACAATATAAAGATCTATATCATCACGATTAAGCTTTTCGAAGGCCCTTATCAAAAATTCTACTCCTTTTATTGGCACTAAATTTGCAACTGTTAAAAAATAAGGTTTGGTTATACTTTCTTTTGGAACAATTTCAGGATTATAATAATTGGTATCTAAACCAATATATATTTTCTCACTCTTGATTTTATAAGGGGTAAACAATTGGGTTTGGATATCATCATTAAGTCTTATAATGAAATTAGAATACTTCGACTTTAAAATCCAAGAACGGCTACCCCAACTCATAGCTTTTTTGGTATAACCATATTTAACACCAAAAAGTTTACAAGAAACTAATTCAAAAATATTAGAACTCCAATCCCAAGAATGTAATAAATCAATCTTGTGTTTTTTTAATAAGAGTCCAAATTGTAAAACTTCCCGAAAAAAAAGGAAAGGCTTGTGATAAGATTTTTTAAATCTTTTTTCAATTATTACGATAGGTTCCTTTCTAATATTGGTCGCAAAGAAATCACCTTTTGTGTGATTTACTAGTAAATGAATTTTAAATTTTGTTTTATCTAACCCTCTAATTAGGTCATAAACTACTTTTCCACTTCCTGCTGTGTCAAAATTTGGAATAGTAAATAAAATATTAATCATTACACTTTAGTTGTTTTTGAGAAATTGTCAAAAGCATAGATAAAATATGAGCATTATCTTTGGAAGGGTTTAAATAAAAATCCGTTAAACCAGCTTTAAAAACTAACTCAGGTATAATATTATTTTTACGAGAATTTATCCTTTTTTCTATTTGTTTTCTATTTTCATCACCTAAAAATTGCAACTCCCAATTACGTTGAATAAATAACCCCTCTTTTAATTGAATAAATGATCTTCTTATCTTATCAGTAATGCGATATGGTAAATTGTTAGGAAATCTATTGCTTGTATAATTATTAAGATTAAATGGTCTTTGATCCTGCCATGTTACATTCGCCAAATCACCAGCATATCTCTTGATATATTCAATTTGAATTTGTCTGTTCTCTAGTAAATCATTTGGTATCTGAAATGACAAATCAATAATTCGCTTATCGTAATATGGAAGGGTTATTGGTTTATATTTTGAAAAAACATTCAAATTTACAGAAGTCCATCTTGGCGCCCAATACTTAGATTTAAATATCCGAAACCGAGCTTCCAAATTAGGTTCCTCGATAGAGTTCCATAAGGTCATGATTCTTGATTCCAAATAATCTGTAAAATTACCTTCCAACCCAAAACAGTTCCATAACCTTTGTCCTAATTCTATACCTCCTGATTTTATAAGTTTTTTTGACAAAAAATCATAAATATCATTACGAAAGTCAATTATAGATTTATCTGAATCAAATAAAACATCTCCCCAATGACCAATACTAAAAATATCACCTAAATCAGATATCTCATCGATATGAATGATTTGTCTGGGATGTGTAAAATCAGTAAGACAATCATTTATAGAAATCAGTTCATCTAATTTAGACCATAGCGATCCTTTTTTAATCGAAAAAGACTGAAAAGGAATTTCAGCAACTCTGGCCAGTTCCTCTGCAATCAAATCTTCTCTATACCCATCTTGAAAATAATAACTAAAGGAAGATACATCTGCATTCAAGCGCTTTAAAGCAACTAGTTGCGTTCTGCTATCCAAACCACCGGAAAGCGGTAAAATTACTTTTTTTCCATCTAACTGTTCTCTAATGACAGTCTCAAATACTTGAGCAAATCGATCTACCGCATCCTCTAAACTATCTATTGTAGGAGTGTAAGCCCATATATAGCTTTTATCAGCTTGAAACTTTTCGTTCTTCAAATACGAATCCTGATCCAGAAAAAAACCCAACGCCGAGAAAACACAGATTGCTTTATGGTCAAATGAATTATCACTTCCCGTTTTATCAAAACTCTGTTTAACAGGGATGGGTGTTTGGATATACTTAGGCATCCAAGACAATTTTATAAAATCTATTAAAATCTTTAATCATTTTCTCTGAACTAAACTTAGTTTTTACAGTTTCATATCCGTTATTAACCATATTCTCAATATCTTTTTCAGACATTCTCGAAAATAACTGTAATGCATTGTAAAATCCGTCAACGCTTATATCTTTAACCAAAACACCTGAAAACTCGGATTCAATTAATTCACTCATACCTCCCACATCAGAGGCAATTACAGGTAACCGATAACTCATCGCCTCTATACAAACATTGGCAATACCTTCCTCTAAAGAAGGAAGTATAAGTGCATCAGCTTGTCGATAAATATCTTTCAATTTATCCGGACTTTGATTGGGAATAAATTCAAGATAATTTTCTAAATCATAGAGCTTCGTTAAGAAAAGAATTTCTTCGGAATCATTTAGCTCGAGTCCAACAAATCTGAATTTGATTGGCATATTATTATCTCTAATTTTCTTTGCCAACGAAATAACAAGAGAATAATTTTTTATCCAATGATTACGACCAACCAAAAGTAGTGAAATCGGAGAACCTAACTTCCACGATGTTTTCGTTTCAGATAACCTAGATAATTCATGTCCGCTATATATGGATTTCGTTACGGTATCCGTCAAATTAATTTTAAGCTTTTCTAGGTTACCCAAAATAGCCATTGATACTCCATGTATTCCATTAAAATATGGCAACCAATTTTCTAAGTATTTTCTATTCTCGAGCTGAACATATGGTCTAACATTTATATGATAGCCTCTAAAACTTAAAATAAATCTCATCGATGAATCTTTAAGGTAGCTCTCAAACCAAACGATATTAGATAACCACTGTAGATGTATAATATCAGGTTTAATAACACGTAGCTGATGATCTAAATTTAGTTTCTGTATTCTAATACGATCACCTTTAATTAAATACTGTAAACATTTAAAAAGGTACCCTCCGCGTAACGAATACAGTAAAGAAACAATTATGAACCTTAATTTGGAATCATTAGAGCCTAAAGGAATATAAGATATATTTTTTATTGGTTTGGAAAGTTTTTCATTGAAACCAAAAATAAATACTTTATTATCCTCTCTTAAACCCTTAACAAGATTATTAATAAATGGAGTGGTTTTAAAAGAACCATCGAAAATTAAAATTTTCATGAGAAAAATGAATTTTCAATTTCCTGATAAAATTTACCTCGAATTAATTCCCAGCTATAAGACTTACTACATCTATAATTATCATTAGAAACATGTAAGTTATAAGACATATCTGAATTGAATAGATCCATGGAATCTATCCATTTTTCAATATCATCATTGGATAAAAGAATATTCTTAGTATTTCGTAAATATGTTTGGTTGGATTCTAGATTGGAGCTTATTATTGGCAAGCCTGAGGCTAATGCCTCCAGTACACTGTTACATGCTGTTACTTCTAAAAGTGGTAAAACTAAAGCTACACTTTTATTATAGAAATCAAGCAACTTTTCATCACTTACTCCATTATAAATTCGAATGTTGGCTCTTTTAGAAATAAACTTTGTGTATTCTTCTCTGACAACACATCGAATGATATAATCTTTATTGAACTTCTCCATACTCTCTGATAGTTTGTTTAGAGTTTCAAAGTCTCTTAGATGCTGACCAACAAATAAAAACTCTCCTAATTTTACTTTTCTTTTTTTAGGATTAAAAAAATTGATATCAACACCGTGAGGAATATAAATTGTTTTCAAACCATAATTCTCAAAAAATTCTACTTGAGAGCTGCCAACTGTAATAACTAAATCCAGATTATTCGATAAATAATTGAGTTGATTTTTCGAATAATATTCCTTTGGTTTATGATAAGTTCCTGAAATTCGAATCGATTTGAAATACTTGCGAAAAAATGGTATAATACGAAGATCCCTTTCACCATTTAGAAAATGAAAAACAACAGTTTGTCTTCCAACAATTAGATAACTAGCACGAATTAGAGCATTTATCTCTTTATAAATACTATTTGAATCATAAAATCCAATTTTTTGATCAAATTTTGAAGACAAATAACGAGACAGACGGTAGGGTATAAAGCGTATAATTCTTAGCTTATTTCCTTTCGATAAATGCGAATATCCTGATGTCTCCGCATGATGAATACTTCGGTGGTCAATAAAAAAAACACGTTTATTCATTAAGCTAAAAATATGACATCTTCCATTAGTTTAAAAGCACTTTTTGGGTCCATGTAGTTATTAAATTTCTCTCTTATGTTTTTACGCAAAGACTGCTTTAATTTCTCTGAATTCTTCAGTTTTGTTATAATATCAAATAATTCCTTGGGGGTATCAAAAAATATAACGTCCTCACCATCCACAATGTCAAAAGGCATTGAAAATTGGAATCTTTGTGCGACAATCACCTTTCCTTGTGATGCATACTCTGCAAACTTCCATGCCGGAGAATGATTTAAGCCCTCTGTGTAAATAACGATATCAGATGATTTCAAAAGATTTAAGTAGTCAATCGGACTTGTATTTTGCCTAGTTACTAAATTTGGGTACAATTTAATGGATGTTGGATCCGGAATAAAGCCTCCAACAAAATCTTTAGGGAAATTTAACTTAAGCAGCTGTATTACTTTGGATCGAAAATCTTGAATATGTCTCGAATTTAAATCTAAATCTGAAAAGCATCTTGATTGAAATAAAATTCGATTGGATACTGTATCAACTTCCTCGGGTATCTGACGAAAATATTCGATTGATCTACGTTTTGCAACCTGACGAATATGGCCAACAGAATAGAGAATATTTTTTTTTATGTTTCGAAAAAAATACCTGTTGATTTTAGTGTTATCTTTTAACTGAAACAAAACAAAGCCTAAAATAATTTTTAAACTAAACGATTTTACAGTTTTGCAACCAAAATTCCATGTAAAACTCATTATTTTACACCCCTGATTTTCTCTTTTAAGGAGTTCTATATGTTCTTCATTTAGATTTCGCTTGAACAAATAGTCACAATTTTTTAGAGCCCATAATGAAAAATCAGAGGAGAGATCATATAAATCAAAACCAATCTTTAATCTTTTATCATTTGATAGTATAACATCAATAATTGAAGTTTTCTCATGAAATCTGTTTGGAAGTAACGTTAGTAAATCGTTTGATATACGTATTACACCTTTCCTTGGTTGAGTAAAAAGTTTTTCTTCTATTTCAAGTTCCTTACTATCATATAGCATAGTATGAATATAACTGAAATGATTGAGTTCTTGAGTAGGATGAATAATAACCTTTTTTATCTTAGTCATCTAATTCTAAATCCAAGAATAATTTTTGATTAATAGCTTTAAAGTCAAATTCATTATGAGATCGCAAAAAAGCATTTTCCTTAATTTCTGCTAATCTATTCTTATCTGATAAAGCATTAAATACAGTTTCAGGATAATCCTCCTCATTACACAAAAAACCATCAATTCCGTCACGGATAATATCCAAGGGGCCCCCTTTATCATTAACTGCGATAACAGGTAAACCAGAAGCCATTGCTTCAATCATCACCATACCAAAGGTTTCTTTTTTACTCGGTAGCAAGAATAATGAGTATTTCATATACAAATCATTCAGCGTTTTATTACCAACAACACCTTTAAATTTTATATATTCTTCCAAATTTTCCTCTTTGATCCGTTTAACGAGATCTTTATAATACTTTATATTTGAAATTGGTCCATAAATGTCAAGATTTGACTCCATCCCATTTTTTCTGGCATATTTTATCGCTTCAATTGCTAACTCAATTCGTTTCCAATTAATAATTCTTCCTGTATAAACAACGTCATTGCTTACATTATTAGATTTAGAATAGTTAACAATATTAATACC
>JBELHJ010000075.1:0-8423 GCA_042091495.1 Bacteroidota bacterium | reverse complement strand
ATTATATGCCAGGGGGTCAATTGAACTCAAAAGAACAGAGCCTGAAGATATATTTATTTGATCTTGTAAAGTAAGGTCAGAAAAATCATAAGATTTTGTAACTAAGCCATATTCTATTGCAGGCCTAAAAAACCATTCATCGTTGAGTTTAACCCTATAGGCATAATTAAAATTAACTTGAGTGAATCTGTAATCAGCAAAGTTTTCTTTGTGACTAATTATATTAACTCCAACGCCACTATTCATTCCTTCAATCCATGTATTCATAAAACCATATTGTGTGTCTAGCTTAAGCCCTAGTTCTGGCCATTGCGATCTATGAATTATCCCTAAATAAGTAGTTTCCATAAACCCTGAAAAACCTGGATTCATAGTTTCTGGAAACAGAAAATATTGACTAAAAATAGGGTCTTGCCCATTGGCACTAAAATGAACACAAATAATACAGCATATAAGTCTTAATTGTCTTATCATAAATTAATAGATGGATATAAATGCCCCAGAAACTTCAACCTCGTTTCCGTAAAAGGTTTTAGCTTTAAATCTGTAATAATAGTTCCCGTTCTCTGTTTTCTTATCTCGAATTGTACCATCCCAACCTCTCAAATTATTTCCTTTTTCAAAATAAATAAGCCCCCCCCAAGTATCATAAATTGAAAATTCCATCTCTTCCAATCCCTCTTGAACTGGAGAAAAATAATCGTTTAATTGATCTTTATTTGGAGTGAATGCATCCGGAAAAATTAATTTATATCCTTTATCAATTGAAATTTTTACCTTTTTTTCTAGAGTACACCCTGAAGCATAGGTAACAGTTTGAATTACCTCATATATACCTTCCTTTTTGTAAATGTGTGTTGGATTTAATTCCGAAGAAAACGAACCATCACCGAATTCCCAACTTACATTTGTATAATCCCCAGAGGCCGTATTGTAAAATCTTATTGGATCTTGAACCGAATAAATACCATAGTCATACAAGGCTTGAGAATCAAAATCAAAATCTGGTAAACCACTACCCGGTAAATTAACATCATAACTATAGGTTGAAGAACGGCAATTATTGGCATCAAGAACATAAATTTCAATGAAACCGTTTTGTTCTGTATACATAATATTTGAAGAGGAACTTACAATGCCTGTTGACCAATAATATACAAAAGGAGGTGTCCCACCATAAACATTTACTTTAAAATATTGTCTTGCAACTCCTTCTTCACAGTTTTTATCAAACGTTAATTCAACATCATAAAATAAAGGCTCTGGGCTATCAATTGAGAATGATGCTTCTCTGGAGCATCCATTTCGATCAACAATAGTAATGTTATAATTTCCGTTTTGTAAACCGGAGATAGCCCTTAAATCAGACTCCAATAAACCATTTAATATGCCTGAAGAACCTTCATTAGATTCATATAAAATTTCATAGGGTGGATTTCCGCCTTCAATTAAAATTTCTAACCGCCCTGAGGCACTCTCATTACAACCTGAACCATTATAAGCTGTTAGACCTATTTGTATAGCTTCAGGGGATTTAATCTGATATTGAGCTTCATAAGGATTTGTATCACAATTGTAATTGTAAACTTTTAAATTGTATAATCCTTCAGACAAGTCACTTATCTCTCTTGCATTAGAAATAAACCCATTTGGACCTTCCCATTCAATTTGATATGGTGCAATACCACCAGATAGATCTAAAATTATAGACCCATCTGTGTCTTGACTACATGAAATATCATTAACAATTGCATTGTTGTAAATTTCACTTGAACCGGGGGTTCCAACTTCAAATTCAAATTGCCTTTCACATTGTAAATTACTTTTAATCAACAGTTGGTATATCCCTGATTGCAGATTAAAAATATCTTTTGAAATAGACTCAAACCCCTCTGGACCATACCATTGGTATGAATAGTCTTCGTTAATAAATGGGGAATCTTCTATCTCAATCTTTCCTTCATAATCACCCTCACAAACATTATCTGTTACATTAGCTGTGATATCTATTGTTGGATACACCATTACTGTAACTAGAAAAGGATCTCCCAAGCAAGCCAAAGAGTTTGGTAATACGCTATACTCTACTAAGCCTATTTCTGATGACTGATTAACCAATTTAAATTCTGAAATGCTACTAACACTATTACTATTAGAATTAGCCCCTAGAATAGAATTTGAAAAAGACTTAAGTTCCCAAGTAAAAAGAGTCCCTTCCGGAACAAAGTCATTAGTGTCTGTTAAAAAATTTAATTCAAAACCCGTTTCATTACATATTTCTATGCTTTTGTCTTTTATAATGGGTTTAGGAAACACTTCAAGTAAAGAAGCATTTGTATAATAAATATCACATGCTGTAGTTACCTCGCAATAGAAGAATGATGTTTTAGGATTTTTTGCTTCAGGGTTATAGATTGGACTATTGGCACCTATTATTTTTGTTGGTGATCCTCCAAAATGAGTTGATACACTATTTTCATACCATTGGTATTCTTCATCGCCTTGACTATTAATAATTGTAACCTCTAAAGGTTTTGGTGTTTCAAACAAACACAAGCTTTGGTTTTGAGAAACTAGAGTTACATCTGTATCTGTAATCGGATCTGAAATTTCAAAATCAGCTTCAATATAACACCCTAAAGAATCTTCAACATAGAGTGAATAAACCCCTGAAATTAAATTATAAATATTCTTGTCTTGAGCATAAAACCCATTAGGCCCTGTCCATGTGTAATTATATTCATTATCTAACTTACTACCTCCAACAACTTCTAATTCGATTGTACCCTCTCTGCCCAATAAACATTTATTATTAACTAAAAAAGATGTAACCGTTATTGGAGCTGCCACCTCAACCTGTAATTTGAAAGGATCTCCAACACAAGTTGAACTTATTGGATATATATTATAAGTTGCAATTAATGGAGAACTAGATTCGTTTGAAAGTTCTGCATTAATTTTATCAGTTAAAATATTTTGATTTTGTAATCCTTGAATCTTGCCAGTTCCTTCAATAAACTCCCACAAAAACATAACATCATTAGGTATTACACCTTCCATATCATCTGTTGAAATTAAAATAGATTCTCCAGAACATATTGATAGAGAGATATCAGAAATTTTGGGCTCAGGATTAATTTGAACCTGAGATATTTGTGTATTATAAACACCGCATATAGAGCCCGGAAAAGTTATTTCACAAAAGAAAAAAAATGTGCCTGACTCTTCAAACTGTGGCTCAAATGAATCTAAATTAGCACCTGGAATTGGTGATGCTCCACCTGTTTTAGGTAGATTATTAACATACCATTGATATGTTGGAGTCCCTACGCCATTTATATAGGTAGCAGTTAGTGTTGGAGGAGACTCGTTTAGGCAAAATATCTCTTGAATTGCTGGGGATGTAATAATGAGTCCATCACTAATGGATACATTAGCAACTTTAGATAAATTATAACATTCTGGTGACAGCGAACTGAATATCTTACAGAAATAATAAAAATTTCCTGATTGATTAGTTGGTGGAATAAAATTACTGGAATTTTGTCCTTGAATTAATTGTGCATTTTCCAAATCGTTTGATAATGAAAAACTTTTAAACCATTGAAAATTCAAATCATATAAATCTTGAGAAGCAGAAACTTGTAATTCTTCAGGAGAAGTGTTTAAACATAATTCTTGAAAAGAAATTGGATCTTCTGTAATTTCTGGACCATTAGTAATTTTTATGTGAGCATATTGAGAAGTAACTAGAGTACACCCTAAACCCGCACTTGATACCTCAACCAAAAAATAATAATCTCCAATTGAATTGATATTATTTGGCTTATAAGAATTTGTATTAGCATTATTTATAGCAACTTTATTAGACCCAGAAAGATCATCTATTTTATACCATTGGTATGTCGTTTGTCCGTAACCTCCAGAATGAAAAACCTCTAAAGTATCTGAATCTTGAATAGTTAAAGTATTGTCATAACATATCTCTTGATATCCTAAAGGCTGTTGAGTTAATAATAAGGGTTCATAAACAGTAATACTTGCAATTTCAGAGAGTACCGTTTGACAAGAAGCCTCCAAAGAGGGGATAATGACTTCACAATAATAATATTTAGTTCCCTCTGAAGAAGTATCGGGCATCAACATTGAAAAATTCTCATTATTTAAAGGTGTAAATGAATTATTATCTGATATGTCTGAAACGTACCATTGATAAATCGCATCATTAAATCCTGAAGAAATTGCAAACTCAAGCGGATTAGTATCAAATCCTTCACAACCAACTTGAGAGGCGGGCTGCTTTTCTATCAAAGGCCTTGGATGAACTGTTATTTTAAAAGTCTGAGGAGTTCCATCACATTGACCGTTTTTGGGTGTCACCAAATATTCAATAAACTGATTTTGAAGCGTTGAATTATATATTATTTGCTCGGGAATAGTTGATGAAGTCCCTGAAACTAAAAACCCATTTAAATTGGGATTAGAACTTACTGCCCATTCAAAGGCAATATTAGAATTGTTTGATGTCAAAATAACTTCAGTTAAGGCATCTCCGGAACAAACCGAAATATCATTAATTGGATTCATTTCAGGGATTGATAAAATCTCAAACGTTTCGATATCTGGCTGAGATTCACCACAATTATCACTATCAGTTACTGTTAGTTTTAATGAGTAAAGCCCTTTTTGAGTAAAATTCTCATTAATATCAAAAACTCTGTAACTAGTATCATTAGGTGATTTAATTTCCCAATTTTCAATTAATGAACCCGTTGCATCTGGCGAACATGATATCAAACTGTAAGAGGGTAATACCTGACCTGAATCGCAAAAATCACTAATAGGATTAATAGTTATTTTTGGTGGTGCTTTGACTATAATTTCTCTTCGAAATTCTCCCCCACAAGAGTTTTCGTTGGGCTTAAGAATTAATGTGTATTTTCCTGGAGTATTAAATCTTAACTTGGGCTGATTTGACTTATTATTTGTTCCATCTAGGTAATCAATATCTTTTACCTCGCCGCAATTATTTTCAGCTGAATACCTAATATTCCATCTGAATGGTTTCTCAGGGGCACATGATAAACCTGTGTATTCTGATATATCCGTATTGTTAGTTACCATTATCTCAAGTGGAGCACACCCTTTAACAACATCTACATCAAAATCTAGATCTAATTTCGGTTTTACACAAACTGAACCAATATCTGGACTTGCTATCACATCATCGCACGATAGTTCACCTGTTTTTAAAACAAGATTTACCTGATAGTCACCAGCATAATTAAAAAAATAGTCTTGAATTTCAGATTTTGAAAATGGGCCTTGAAGCACACCATCAATTTCTAAAAACATTCCAAAAAAATCTTCATCAAAACAGTTTTCATTTTTAAAAACCATTTCAAATCCCAATTCATTATTTACACAGTTGTCACTTGAAGCTAAAAACTCTACTTCAGGTAATTCATAAACCAAAATCTTGTTTACACTTCCAACGGTTTCACTGCATTCATTAGTTATTGTTAAGGTCACTGTATAGCCATCCTCATCACATTTAGCATTTTGAAAAGCATGATCTGAAATAGGGAATGATGCTGACTGATCGGGTTGTACAGCATTGTATGATGCTGAGTTTATTAAATCTGATTGCGTATAAGTAATTACTGTGCCATCTCCAAAATCAACTTCATAAACAGTGTCTTCTGTATTTTTCCAATAATCAGAAATTGTAAATGTCAGGTTAGGAGTTGGAGCACAAAAAGGGCCTGTCCCACCAGGACTATTTATTCCTCCTGCAGGATTTGATTTACTCTTAAACAACTCGGTTTGGGTGAAGCTATTTCCATTAAAATCATATAAGGTGATGATTATATCATAAGACCCAAAACCCTGATACTCATGGATAATTTCATCAGTTAATAAAAAATCCTTATTATCTCCCCATGATTCTTGAGAACTGTCTCCCCAATCTATTGTAAAGTAATCAATACAATTTTGTAAAATCCCATTATCAATAAAAGCTAATTCTAAATTAGAAACCCCTCCTAATGAATTACAATTGATAAATGGACTTGAAAAATCAATATCTTTTAAATATGTTGTTCCTTGACTGAGATTGCAGTTATCTTGACCAAAGGTTTTGTTAGATATAAATGCATGACCAACAAAATGAGAAATGAAAAACAATAAAGTAGGCAAAAAAAACTTTTTCATGATTTATTGGGTAAATATTTATCCTTTTTTGAGGGAATAATAAGTCACTCAGCATTAATCATCACTAATTTAAGTCCAATGTAATTTAATAAAAAAAAACAACTTTATGGTTTTAGCCTACATTTTATATGTTTTAATCTTTATTTATTTGCTTTTAATCTAAATATTTTTACACCAATTCATTAAAATATTTTCCAATTGTACGGATTGTACTGGCTTGTTTAAAAATCCATCAAACACCCCTTCTTTTAATTCGGTATCATAAAAGGTTAATCCAGAAGCACCATGTCCGATAATTGGTGGACAAGTTTTTTTAAACTTTCTAATAAACTTAGATGCTTCAATACCACTAATCCCAGGTAAATTAATGTCCATAAACACCAAATCAAACGTTTCTTTTTTTATAGCTTCAATAGCTTCATTTCCTGAACCAACAATTTGAACAGTACACGCTCTCTGTGTTAATAATAAATCCAATACTTTCTGATTAACCAGATTATCTTCTACAACTAAAACCTTGAAACCCGGAAACAATTGCATTTCAACATCATTTTTAGATGGCCTTAATTGATGCTTAACTTTATCTGCTGTAAATGTTACCCAGAAATTACTTCCTGTATTTGTAGCACTATCTAAACCTATTTGCCCCCCCATTAGACTCATTATTTTTTTACAAATTGATAATCCTAAACCTGTGCCTATTTTCGATCTATCATTAGCCTGTTCTATTTGTCTATAAGCTTCAAATATTTGATTATGATCTGATTTGTGAATTCCCCTACCTGTATCTTTAACTTCTATTTTGTATTCAATACATTGATTCGTTTCTTTTAATGACGAAACAATAATTGTAACAGAGCCTTTGTCTGAAAATTTGATAGCATTTGAGACTAGATTATTTAATACTTGTACCAATCTAATTTTTGAGGACCTGATTTGAATGGATGCAGATTCAGGACATATAAAAAATAACTCTAACCCTTTTTTTTCTGCCTTTTTTCTATATAGTTCTACAACGTGTTTAACAATAGATCGTAATTCAGTATCGCATATCATTAAGTCAAAAGTGCCTGATTGTATTTTGGATAAATCAAGGATATCATTTAATACAACCGTTAAATTATCAACGCTCGCTTCCATTATACTAAAATGTTCCCTGTATTCTTCTGGAAAATTTTCTTCATTACTTAAAAAATCTATGATTCCTGAAATTCCATTTATTGGTGTTCTCAATTCATGAGACATTGAAGAAATAAACTTATCACCTATTCGGGCTATTTCCTCCGCAATTTCTTTCTGTTTTTTTAGTTCTCTTTCCCGTTCTTTTGCAAATTTTAGCTTAACTAAACTGCTAATATCTCGAGCTGTTGCATATAATTTTCCTGTATTCATGTCAGGTGTAACAGCCCAACTGAGCCATTTCCATTTACCATTTTTACTTTTAAAACGATTCGTAAAATTTACTATAGTTACACCAACGTCAAGTTTTTTAAGCTCTTCCAGGGAAGACGCTCTATCATCATTATGAATGAAATGAATGAATTTATGTTCTTTTATCATATCCTTGGTATAGCCAAGTTTTGAGAAAAAAGCATCATTAACTTTTTCAAAATACCCATCTCTGTTTGCAATACACATGTAATCTGCGTTAAGATTAAAAAACAAAACCAGTTCATTTTTAATTTTTTGAATTTCTTTTTGTTGGCAAACTTGATCTGTAATATCCCAATTTGTCCCAATCATTTTTGATGAAGCTCCACTATCGTCTTGGATAATTTTGGCAATACACTTAAGGTATTTTATAGTTTGATCTGGGCAAACTATACGAAATTGCATTTCTAACTTTATATTGTCCTGAAGTACTTTTCTTATTTTATATTCTGTTTGTTCTATATCATCTTTATGAACATGACGACGCCAAAACTCATATGAAATATTTTCTTGGTGTGAATCATAACCGTACAAAGAAAACATAACAGAACTCCAAACAAGTTCATCTGAAGAAATATCCCACTCCCAAATTCCAACCCCAGCATTTTCTAGAGCGAATTTGGAACGTAAATCAGACTTATTTAACAATGGATCCGCTTTACTATTTATTTTGTTATGGGAAAAGTTTTTGAGAGAAGCTACCTCATTAAAAGGTGCTATGCCATTTTTAGCTTGAATAGACATAATATAAGTAGGTTAATTTAGTTGATTAGCCTCTA
>JBELHJ010000074.1:0-8497 GCA_042091495.1 Bacteroidota bacterium | reverse complement strand
CCTGACCCCTTGGGTGTAAACCAAGTGCTCTGAACCAACTGAGCTACGCGCCCTTTTCAATAGGACTGCAAATATAATGGAGTTTTTTATTTTGCAAAAGGTTTTTGCTAAAAAATCAAATTATTTCTGCCACCACAAACGTACTGCCACCTACATAAATGGCGTCATTTTTAGTGGCTTTTAGTTTCGCACTATTAAAAGCGTCTTGAACAGAATTATACGGTTTTGAATGCAATCCAAATTGTTTGAAAATTACATGAAGCTTATCTACTGCCATTGCTCTTTTAATAGAAGGCGCACACAAATAATACGAAGCATTTTTTGGTAAAAGCGTAATGATTTTTGATAAATCTTTGTCTTCAACCACCCCCAAAACAACATGTAAATTGGCCTTATTGATAGCTTGTATTTGATTTATAGTGTAACGTAATCCTTCCTCATTATGGGCTGTATCACAAACGGTAAAAGGAGCATGACTTAAAATTTGCCAACGTCCCATTAGTCCGGTGTTTTTTATTACGTTATTTAGACCGTTTTCTATGGTTTCAGAACCAAGTTGCCATTGTTTAGATTGTAGTAAATCAAATATCTTAAGCGCTGTTTTTATGTTGTGCTTTTGATAACTGCCTTTTAAATCAGAGGTGTAATCTTGATACTGTTCTTGATCTGCAAAATAAATGGGTGCATTAAAATCTGACGCTATTTTTTTAAAAACAGTTGAAGTCTCATGTTGAGTTTGTCCAATAACAATAGGAACAGATTTTTTAATTATACCTGCTTTCTCTGTGGCTATTTTTTCATGAGTATCTCCCAAAAACTGCACATGATCTAAACCAATATTTGTAATTACAGAAACTTCTGGAGTTATAATATTTGTGGCATCTAAGCGGCCTCCTAAACCTACTTCAATAACAGCAATATCAACTTGTTCATCACTAAAGTATTTAAAGGCCATACCAACAGTCATCTCAAAAAAAGAAAGCTGATTGACTTCTAAAAAGGATTTGTTTGCGGTTATAAACTCAATAACCTTATCCTCTGAAATACATGTACCATTTATCTTAATGCGTTCTCTAAAATCTTTTAAATGAGGCGATGTATACAATCCCACCTTATAACCAGATTCTTGAAGCACCGAAGCAATCATATGACTGGTAGAACCTTTGCCATTGGTACCAGCAACATGAATAGATTTAAAATTTAAATGAGGGTTATTTAGATGATCAGATAATAATTGGATATTGTCAAGATTGGCTTTATAGGCCGTTTTACCTTGATTTTGATAGACTGGTAACTGGTTAAACATCCAATTTAAAACCGCATCATAAGTCATTAATTATTCTGATTGAAATTAATACTTACAAAGCCTATTTGTCGTTCTGGTGCATCATTATCTTGAGGCCATTTATGAGATAAAGCAATTTTTTTTGCGGGTTCCAATAAACAAGAGGCATTATTTGTAGTCCCCTTTACACCTGGAGTTGCAGCAATAACTTTACCAGATCTGTTTACTACTATTTTTACGACAACCAGTCCGTACTCGTTACATTCCTGCTTAAAAATTTGTTTGGTAGGAGCACCTCTACCATTCAAACCATATCCCATACCGCCGTTACCATTACCTGCGGCACCAAAATAACTGGCTGCATAAGGATTCCCGTCTTTTTGCCCCTTATCTCCAGAACTGGTATCATCACCTTCGCCTTGTGATGAATTTGATGAAGCACTACTTACACCTCCCATTAAAGCATCTAATTGCTTCTTCTTTTTTTCTTCTTCTTGCTTCTTTTTCAAGGCTAACGCTTCAGCTTCTTTGCGCTTTTGTTCTTCAATTTTTTTCTGCTCTGCAATGCGTTGTTGTTCCAAACGCTCTTGCTCCAACTGCTTTTGTTTTTCAATAGCCTCTGCCGAGGGTTTATCCTCTTTTTTTTCGATAACAGGGGCATCTTCAAGATCTTGAGTTGCTACAACTTCATCTGTGTTCTCTTGCGGTGCTTCTGAAGAAGATGCTTCAGTAACAGCGGGTGCAATAGTCTCTTGAACTTCAGGCTCTATGGGCTCACTTTCGGCAGGAGAAACCTCAGAATTGTTATTAGCTGTAGGTTGAATATTTCCAGATCCTACGTTTGATGTACCAAAATTAACAGCTACACCATATTCTATTGGCGGATCCATATATGGAGGTCCCGTAACAAATAATAGCAGCACCAAAATCAACATTAATAACGTCGTAATTTTAGCCGAATTTCTTTCGTGTGAAGTTTCTAGGAATCGCATTAAAACTAATTAGGACTTACTGCAAGTATAACTTTAAATTTATTTCTGTTAGCAATATCCATAACCTTAACCACATGGTCTACAGCTACCGTTTTTTCTGCTCTTAAAACAATATTTTGCTGTGACTTAGTAGATAAAAGGCTAATAAGTTCATTTTCTAGATTAGCAGGAGACACTTTTTTTTGATCAATGAAGTAATTAGTGTCTTTATCTATAGTAACAGCTACAGATGTTTTATTTTCGGTCTTGCCGCTGGCCTTGGGTAATAAAATATCAATAGCATTAGTAGAAACCAAAGTTGAAGCAATCATAAAAAAGATTAACAATAAGAAAACAATGTCTGTCATTGAAGACATATTGAATTCAGGTGTTACTTTATTTCTTCCTCTAATATTCATGATTAAACCGGTTCATTTAACAAATCAAGAAACTCAAGAGAATTTGCTTCCATCTTATAAACTACCTTGTCTGTTTTAACTACCAAATGGTTATAGGCAATATAACTTACAATACCCACAATTAATCCAGCCACCGTAGTTGTCATGGCCGTATATAAACCATCTGCTAGAGTTTTAATATCTATTTGCCCACCAGAATTAGCAATCTCAAAAATAGAGAGAATCATCCCAATTACGGTTCCTAAAAATCCAATCATTGGTGCAGCACCAGATATTGTTGCTAATACACTTACATTTTTTTCTAAACTGTAAACTTCTAGACGTCCTGCATTTTCAATGGCTGTGTTAATATCAGCCAAAGGTTTACCTATTCGTGTTATGCCTTTATGAATTAATCGTGAAACAGGAGAATTTTCTTGAGTACATAGAGCTTGAGCAGACTCAATTTTACCTTGTGTGACGTGCTCTTTGATTTGATTCATAAAATTAACATCAACTTTAGATGCCGCTTTTATGGCAAAAAGACGCTCGAAGTATATGTAAACACCTACTACTAACAGGACAAATAAAATGCCTATTATAAAAACGCCAGCAGTACCACCGCTAAAAATTAATTCAATAACAGATAGTGTCTTTTCAACAGGTGCACCTGCCTCTAAATTTTGAAGGTTTTCTTGTAAATTTTGTTGGGTCATAATAAAAAAATATGAGTTATTATAACGATTAAAATCGTGTATTAGTATAGTTTTTAAAACAATGTTCTTGTAAAAAGAAATGCTGCAGATCCACAAATAAATCCAATTAAAGCTAACCAAGAAATTTTCTTTAAATACCAAAAGAAATCAATCTTCTCCATACCCATGGCTACAACACCAGCAGCAGAGCCAATAATTAACATACTTCCACCTGTTCCTGCAGAGAATGCTATAAAATGCCATAATTGGTCATCCATTGGTTGTGAGAACATCCCTAAACTTGCAGCAACTAAAGGTACATTATCAATTACCGCTGAACCGACTCCTAGCAATAGAACAACTAAGTCTGAAACGCCACCACTAACCATTTCAGTCCCTAATTGAGGCATAGACGTTTGGAGGTTAGTTGCAAAACCAAATAAAATTCCAAGAGATTCTAATGCGGCAACAGCCATTAAAATTCCAAGGAAAAATAAAATACTAGGTAATTCAATTTTTGCTAATGAACTATGAACTGGACTGTGATGTGCGTGTGCTTCACTTTCTTCGTCATTTAACTTGGTAATACTAAATTTAGAGTTACTGAAAATTTCAGCACACATGGCCACAACAGCAAGAGATAACATCATGCCTACATATGGTGGTAAATGTGTTACTGTTTTAAAAATTGGAACAAATACAATAGCTGATAAACCCAGATATAAAATAATTTTTCCAAATTTAGTAGCTGGCTCTGAGACATCATCTACCTCTATTTCTCCTTTAAATGGTTTCAGGAAAGAAGCAATTAAAGTAGGAACTACCATACAAATTAATGATGGAATAAATAAGTATAAAAATAGCTTATCTGTAGACACCTTTTTACCAATCCACAACATAGTGGTTGTAACATCTCCTATGGGAGACCATGCCCCTCCAGCATTCGCAGCTATAATTATTAACCCCGCATACCATATTCTATTAGAACGGTCTTTGACAATTTTTTGAAGAATTGAAATTAAAACTATCGTAGCCGTTAAATTATCTATGATGGCTGATAGAATGAAGGCTAAAATTGAAAAAATCCAAAGAATTTTTACCTTACTTTTAGTCTTAATGAATGACTTAATTGTTGAAAAACCATCAAAATAATCTATGATTTCAACTATGGTCATAGCACCGAGTAAGAACACAAGTATTTCAGCAGTTTTACCTAAATGGTGTAAAAGCGTTTCCTCTACAAAATGAAGCTTCTTCTCGTGATTATAATCACTAAAATTAGTAATTAAACGGTGTTGGGCAGAGTCAAACCATTGTGTAAAATCATCAATACCAAAGGCAATTAAAGCCCAAGTAATAGCCATCATTACAAGTGCTGGTATTAATTTATCAATCTTAATACTATGCTCTACAGTAATTAATAAATACCCAATAAAAAAAACAAAGATTATTGCCGTTTCCATATTAAACTTTTTAAATCAACTGTTTCAATGCTATTTCAAAAGCAGTTTCACTAATATTTCTTTTGGTATTGTTTTTTTCAACAATATTTTCAATGGCTTTCTTAATGATATTTGATGTATCATTAAAAATAGCCTCGTCGGTCATTTCCACTTTGCGTTCCATAAAATAGGCAAAAACACGAGCCATTCCACAATTAGAAATAAAATCTGGAATTAAACATAACTTACTATCTGTATATTCCATAATTGGACCAAAGAAAATTTCTTTATCAGCAAATGGCACATTAGCACCACAAGTTACTACTTCTAAACCATTTGCCAACATACGATTAACCTGATCTTTAGTTATTAAGCGTGAAGCGGCACATGGCGCAAAAACATCCATTTCTAGATCCCATATCTTAGTATTAATTTCAGAGAAAGACATCATGTTTTCAGCTACTAGACTGTTCCCATTTTTATTTTTGTAAAGATTTTTAATTTCATCAAATGAAAAGCCTTTATCATTAATCAATCCTCCTGCTGCATCAATTATACCAACTACCTTTGCACCCATTTGTGCAAAATAAAATGCAGCAGCAGCACCAACGTTTCCAAATCCCTGAACCACAACACGTTTATTGGCTACAGAATCCTTATGAATGTTGTAAAAATGTTTTACGGCCTCAGCAACACCAAATCCAGTAATCATATCTGCAACAGTATATTTACGTCCTAAATCAGGACTGAATGCATCACTTTCTATAACTTTAATTACACCGTGACGTAATTGACCTATTCTATTTATTTTATCAGCATCTGAGGGTTGAAAATGACCATTAAAAACACCTTCTTGTGGATGCCATACTCCAGAAGCCTCTGTTATTGGGATAACCTCATGAATTTCGTCTACATTTAAGTCGCCTCCTGTACCATAATAACTTTTTAATAGCGGAGATACCGCTTTATACCATCGTTCTAAAACACCTTGTTTACGCGGATCGTTTGGGTCAAAGTTGATCCCGGATTTAGCACCACCAATTGCTGGACCAGACACAGTAAACTTAACTTCCATAGTTTTAGCAAGGGAAAGCACTTCATTTTTATCTAAACCAACACGCATTCTTGTTCCTCCACCAGCAGCGCCACCTCGTAATGAATTAATTACAGTCCATCCTTCTGCATTTGTCTCCTGATCTTGCCAATGAAAAACTATTTCAGGCTCCTTAGACTCGTATTTTTGTAATAATGCTTTCATATAAAAAATTTGCAAGACAAATATAGAAAACTATAAAAAAGAGGTGTTATGTTTATGATATTTTTGGGTAATATATTTTACCCGATGCATGGTCCTTAAAAGCTCCTGTAACACTTTTTAAACAATTCACTTCATTTCTTACTTTTAAAACCCCTAAAAAAGCAAAAATCAAAGCCTCTTTAAAATTGATTATTTCCTTGTTTGGGACCACAATTTCATGAAGTGATGATTGCCGAAGGGTCTCTAGGAAAAATGAATTAAATGTGCCGCCTCCAGTTAATAATACCTTTCCTTTATTATCCTTTAATAATAAAGCCTCATTAATTTGAGAAGCAAAATGAATAACACAGGTTTTAAGCACATCTTTTGTAGAGATATTGCAGTTGTTAATAATTGGAAAAAAATATGCCTGTACCCATTCTACACCAAGTGATTTGGGATATTTTTGATTGTAAAATGCTAGTCCATTTAATTGATTTAATAACTCTTTATTCAAAGTTCCAGATCTTGCAATGGTACCAGCATCATCAAAGGCTAATCCAATTTTGTTGGATAAAAAATTTAATACATAATTGAATGGACAAACATCAAAAGCTACGCGTTGGTTATTCTTCTTAAAAGAAATATTAGCAAAGCCCCCCAAATTCAAGCAACTATCATAATTGTGAAATAATAGCTCATCACCTATGGGAACTAAAGGAGCACCTTGTCCTCCAAAAGCTACATCTTGAACACGAAAATCACAGACCACTTTTTGATTTATTAAATCAGATAGTTCAGGTCTGTTCCCAATTTGAATTGTTAATAAAGACTCCGGTTTATGAATAGCTGTATGACCATGAGAACTGACAAAATCTATAACTGAAATTCCAAATTCAGAAATAAAACCTTTTATAAATTGAGAAGTATACTGGGTGTATTCGACATCAATTTTATGAAGTTCATTATCAGTCAAATAAATTAAAGACGCTAATCTTTTTTTCCATGAATTTGTGTAGTTATAGGTTTTAGATTGTAAAATCTTAAACTGCCAATTGTTATTAAGTTCAAATGCTACATAACACAAATCAATTCCATCTAAAGATGTTCCAGACATTACCCCTATGACATGATATGTATTCTTAATCATGTATTAAATATATTATTATAAATAGAACAAAATATAATTATGGGGTAAATGTGTAAAATACTATGCAAGCATAATAAAATTAATTATATTTAATCTCAAATTTTTAATCTCAAATTAATGAACTTTAAACTTACAGAAGAGCACTTCATGGTAAGAGATGCTGCTAGAGAGTTTGCAGCAAACGAACTACTTCCTGGCGTTATTGAAAGAGATAATACCCAATCATTTCCAATTGAAATTATCAGAAAGATGGGACAATTAGGTTTTATGGGAATTATGGTTGACCCTAAATATGGAGGTAGTGGTATGGATACTATTTCCTATGTATTAATAATGGAAGAACTCTCTAAAATAGATGCTTCCGCATCGGTAATGGTCTCTGTAAATAATTCATTAGTTTGTTTCGGACTAGAAGCCTATGGTACTGAAGACCAAAAACAAAAGTATTTATCAAAACTGGCCACAGGAGAATACATTGGTGCTTTTTGTTTGAGTGAGCCTGAAGCAGGCAGCGATGCAACGTCTCAACAAACTACAGCTATTGAAAAAGAAGACCACTACATCATTAACGGTACAAAAAACTGGATTACCAATGGAGGTATTGCAGATGTATATCTAGTAGTAGCTCAGACCGATCGTAGTAAAGGACACAGAGGAATTAATGTCTTTATTGTTGAAAAAAACACAGCAGGGTTTAACATAGGCCCAAAAGAAGATAAACTTGGTATTAGAGGAAGTGATACCCATACCCTGCAATTTAATGATGTAAAGGTTCCAAAAGAAAACCGTATTGGTGAAGATGGTTTTGGTTTTACATTTGCTATGAAAACATTATCTGGTGGGCGTATTGGTATTGCTGCACAAGCTTTAGGAATAGCTTCAGGAGCTTATGAATTAGCTCTTAAATACTCCAAAGAACGCAAAGCGTTTGGCAAAGAAATTGCTAATCATCAAGCCATAGCATTCAAACTAGCCGATATGTATACTGAAATAGAAGCAGCAAGATTACTTGTTATGAAGGCAGCTTATGATAAAGATCAAGGTAATAATTATGATACGTCTAGCGCTGCAGCCAAATTATATGCCAGTAAAGTGGCCATGGAACAAACCGTTGAAGCTGTTCAAATTCATGGTGGTAATGGTTTTGTTAAAGACTATCACGTAGAACGCTTTATGCGTGATGCTAAAATTACCCAAATTTATGAAGGGACGTCAGAGATTCAGAAAATAGTAATCTCTAGAGCTATTCTTAAAGACTAATTACAAAACGTTATAAATAAAAAAACCCTTCATAAAAATATGAAGGGTTTCAAAAAAGG
>JBELHJ010000073.1:0-8745 GCA_042091495.1 Bacteroidota bacterium | reverse complement strand
GCACTAATAATATTGATGTTGCATCATTAATTATAGATTACCTTGAAAAGAAGCTAGGGCTGTCAAAAATTTCAAATTAGTAAATTGGTGGTCCCACCTGGAACTGAAATAACTATTACCGCAGAACCTGCTGAAGGTTATTACTTTGATAAGTGGTCAAATGGATGGACAGGGAGCCCTTTAACTTTTAAGTTAAATGTAGATATGGAAATTACAGCAGAATTTAAAAGAAATTAAAATAGCTTATTGATAATCATCTTCTAATGATGAAATATCAAGTCCCTTGTTCATCATTGATTTTTTACCCTGCATTTGAGCAGCTGCATCGATAGTAAAAGTTCCATTAGTGACTATCTCGTCGCCATTCTGCAAACCACTAAGCACCTCATAATTTTCTCCTATTTTATTCCCCAACTTTACTTCTCGCATCTCAAAAATAGGTTCGTTAGGATTGCTCTTTAGGTAAACCACCGAACGCTCTCCTGTCCATAAAACTGAGGTTGATGGAATACTTAATAATTGAACTTTCTTTGATAACACACCTACGATTTTGCCTTCAACAAACATTCCTGGTTTAAATTTATTGTTCGTATTGTTTAACACAGTTCTTAGTTTTACTGTTCTAGTAGGTGTATCTATTACGGGGTCTATAAAAGAAACTTTGCCCTTGAATACTTCGTTAGGATAGGCATTGGTTTTGATAGATATTTCTTGTCCTATTTTAAATAATTCAATTTGGTTTTCATATATATCTAAATTTACCCAAACAGTATTTAGATCATTAATTTTAAGCAATTGCTGCCCTTGTTTAATGTAGTCTCCTTGCTCTACTAATTTATCTGTTACTGTACCAGAAACTGAAGAATAGAGTGGAAAATTATCTTTTACTTTTCCTGTAGTTTCAATTTCATTAATTTGTTTATCAGAGAGTTTCCATAATTTTAATTTGCTACGTACCGCCTTATATAGATTAGGTTGTGATTCTTTCAAAGAAGCTGCTGAAATTAATTCTTGTTGTGCTAAATATAATTCTGGAGAATAGATGATTGCTAAAAGTTGACCTTTACTCACTTTTTCACCAGTAAAACTTACATATAATTGTTCTATTCTACCAGAAAAATAACTGACTTCCACAACATTTGCTTTTTCATTTTCAGTAATTTTTCCAGATAGTTTTATGAAATTATCCAGAATATTACCTTCACCAACTTTAGTTGTGATAATATTTGCCAATGCTACTGCATTTTCAGTTAGTTTAAATTGGTCTTCTGCCAAACCATCTGTGATAATTTCTGAAGGAATTAAATCCATACCACAAATTGGGCAGACGCCAGCTTCAGATTGCATAATTTGTGGATGCATAGAACACGTCCACATTTCTGATGTTAACGAGTGATTATGTTCACTTTCATTAATTAATGAATGATTATGTTCACTTTCATTAGTTAGTGAAATACCGAAAAGTAACCAACTTAATATAAAGCCTAATACTAGTATTCCTGAGTAGATTATATATTTTTTCATTTCTTTTTCTTTTAAATAATATTTTTTCTCATCTGTTTATACTTTTAAATAAAGTAACAAAGACTAATCATCAATTTAGTTTTCTTTTTCATATCAAAGATTTATTACAAACTATCTTTTAAACTTGTCATATACTTAATAACAGCCTCTTTATCACTTTTTGAAATGATCGCATTTCTATGAATTACCGTGTAGCTGTAAATTGGCATTTCTCCACTTTCTATCTGATTGATTATTGAGTTTATCTTACTTTTCTTTCGTCTATCGGAATAATCTCCCCAAAAACTAAAATTCAGATCTTTTTTTCCATCATTTATATGTTTTTCCAAATACCAAGCTACTGGCTGCAACTTATTATACCAAGGATAAAATGTATTGTTACTATGACAATCATAGCAGGAAACCTGCAAGGTTTTATAAACTGTCGCGGGAACTTTATTTACAATCATAAAATCAGTTTGCGGTATAGTTTTACTCTGATTATAGTCTACAGGAAAAAACTGAATGACCGCAAAGCTAATTAATGTAATCCATGATATAATTTTTACTAATTTCATTTAATTGATTTCACGCTTTACTTCACCACATTTTAACATTTTATTTCCAAAATATGGGTTTCTTATTTCTTCGTTCATACTTAACCAAGCACCCCCATTTTTATTATCGTACATAGGACAGTAATGCTCATAAACCTTCATTTTAGTTCCAGTAATGGCAACCATATCGATTATGTCTTTGCTAAGTATTTTAAAATGTTCACGTTGATGTGCAATATCACTATAACCTATGTGTTCTGCTTGTTCTGTAGCATTCTCAATAATGTCATTTAATTCTAATTTTTCATTACTTGAAAAGCCAGATGAATCAAATGACTTTAAAGATTGAGCCAATATAATCCCCAACTCTTTTGCATTAGCATTATCGTCGTTTGCTAAAGCATCTTTAAGTGCTATATAATTTGTTAGTACTTTTTGTTCAACTGAATTTTGGGTATTTGAATTCATCGCAGAATTTGATATATCCATTTTACCTTGATTAATCTCTGAATGTAGATGATTATCTTTATTGTTTTCTTTTTTTGTGTCTTTACAAGACATTGAGGATAGGCTTATTAAAACCATTGCCATAATTGCAGTTAATCTTACTTTTCTCATTTTTATTAATTTTAAATTATACTTGTTTTTTTAGTTAGTTAAATAGTTTATGATTGTACTTTGAACATAATACTTTACAATTGATTCTATTTGACTTATTTGAAACTTTAGTTCTAATTCTTGTATGTCCAAAACATCGATAAAGTCAATTGCACCTGTTTCATAATTTTTTATTAATATTTGTTTCGCTTCATTAGATTGCTTAATGTTTTTTATTGCTGTCTTATAACTTATTCTTGCTGACATACGTTCCTTTAGAGCCTTATCTAATAGTGATTCTAAAGTGTTTCTTTTTTCTTTTTTTTGATATAGAATTTCTTGTTGTTCTAACTCATTTTGCTTTGTAATAGATTTGTGTTTTTTATTAAAAATTGGAATAGATAAAGAAATCATTGGCATAATTATATCCTTACCATTGTCAATAAAGTTTATATCAGGGCGTTCAGAAACATTTATATAGTCTAGACCAAATCCAATCTTAGGGCTGCTTTCTTTTTGGTTTAGTAATTCAGATTGTTCAATAGATCTAAAGAGTTTATCAAATTTTAATAATTCTGGATGAAATGTTAAATTTTCTTTAGTAGTTTCAAAATCTTCATTTGGAAGCAATAGATCATCAACAAAGGTTACTTCAATATCATCTTCTCTGTTTAAAAGATTATTAAAAGTGGTTTGTTCCGCTAAAAACTCTTGTTGTAACACATCCTTTACTTGCTGTAATTCGTTTTGACGTATTTGTAAACGTAACACATCAACTACAGGTGTTTTACCTACCTCAACAGAAGTTAATGCCAATGTTTCATAGGTTTTTAATAAATTAATATTTTCATTTAGAATTTCTTGTTTCGCTTTATTTGCATACAACTTGTAATAGGATTGTGATACTGAAGCCATTAATTTTCGTTTAACTATAACAATCTCCACATATTTTGCATCTGCTAGTGCACCCACGTAATTTTCTCTTGAAGTAATTGTGCCAAACCATGGCAACATTTGTTTTACTGATATCTTAAAACGTTGTGCTCCAGTTCGAGTTTCTGGCTCACTTATAAAGTAGCCCATACCGAATTCGGTATTAGGAATAGTATTTACCTCATTTAGTTTTTCTGAAACTCTTTTATACTGTAAATCAATTTTTTGAATCTCTGGATTATTTAATAATGCTTCGTCAATTAAAGTTTCTAATTTTTGTGCATTTCCTTTTAAAATAAAAAGAATAAAGAAAAATAAAAAGACTGTTTTTGTATGTTTCATTTTGATGTTCTTTTTAGTTGAACTTCTGCTTTCCAGCTATATAAAACAGGTACTACGAATAGGCTGATTAAGGCGATTAACATTCCACCAAAACTTGGAATTGCCATAGGGATCATGATATCGCTACCGCGTCCAGTTGATGTTAATATTGGCAATAACGCTAATATAGTTGTAGCAGTTGTCATCAAGCATGGTCTTATTCTCTTTTCTCCTGCTTCTAGAACAGATGCTCTTACTTCCTTTTTATTATTTGGTGTATTTCTCTTAAATGTTTGTGTTAAATATGTTGCCATAACAACACCATCATCTGTTGCTATTCCAAAAAGTGCAATAAATCCAACCCAAACTGCTACACTCAAATTAACTGGATTCATCTGAAATAAATCACGCAGATTTTCACCAAAGAAATTGAAATTTAGAAACCAATCCTGACCGTAGAGCCATATCATTAGAAATCCGCCAGAAAATGCTACTGCAATACCTGTAAAAATTATTAATGATGTACCAAAAGAACGGAATTGTAAATAAAGAATTAAGAAAATAATTGCTAACGCTAATGGTACAACAAACGATAAAGTTTTTTCTGCTCTTAATTGATTTTCGTATGATCCTGTGAATTGATAATTTATACCTTTAGGTACTACTAATTCGCCATTATTAATTTTTTCTTGAACTAAGGTTTGTGCATTTTCTACAACGTTTACTTCTGCAAAGCCATCCATTTTATCAAACAATACATAGCCAACTAAAAAGGTGTCTTCACTTTTAATTACTTGTGGTCCTTGTTCGTATTTTATTGTTGCCAACTCACTCAAAGGAACTGAAATACCTTTTTGAACTGGTATATAAATCTGTTCTAAATCGTTTGGATTAGCTCGTAATTCTCTTGGGTATCGAACGCGTATACCATATCGCTCTCTACCTTCAACCGTTTGGGTTAATACCATACCGCCTGCAGCAACTTTTAATACGTTTTGTACATCATTAACAGATATTCCATATCGAGCAATTTTTTCTCTATTAATATCGATTAGTAAATAAGGTTTTCCAATAATGCGGTCTGCAAAAACAGCCTCCTTTTTTACACCATCAACTTGTTTTATAATACCCTCTAATTGTATACCAAATTCTTCAATCTCTTTTAAGTCTTGACCTTTAACCTTTATTCCCATTGGTGCTCGCATACCAGTTTGAAGCATTACCAATCTAGTTTCAATAGGTTGCAATTTTGGTGCAGAAGTCACACCTGGTAATTTTGTAGCTTTTAAAATTTCATTCCAAATATCGTCTGGTGAATGTATTTCTGTTCGCCAATTACGGAAGAACTCACCATCATTATCTTCTATTAATTTATTGTTATTGACTGGAGTCAAAATAACATTTTCTGAAGTATTAGGGTTTGCAATGAATCGACCATCTTTCAATTCAAATAAACCATAATCATTTACTTTATAGCGTTGACGTTCTCCGTTTTTGTTCAGCATATATTCTGGTTTGTAATGAATTATATTCTCAAACATTGATAATGGAGCTGGGTCTAAAGCTGATTCTGTTCGACCTGCTTTACCAACTACTGTTTTTATCTCTGGAATACTTGCTACAGCCATATCTAATTGTTGTAAAACTCTTTTATTTTCTTCTACACCAGAATGTGGCATTGAAGTTGGCATCAACAGAAAAGAGCCTTCATTTAAGGATGGCATAAATTCTTTTCCTGTATTTTTCATAATAAAAAAACCAAAAATTACAATAACTGTTGGTACAGATAAAAACAATAGTTTATTATCTAAACACCACGTTAAAATTCTTGTGTAAAATTTCATGAATAAGGTAAAAACACCTAATAAACCAAAGCAAATAAAACTTATAAAAAAGAGATTTGAAAAGATACTTTTATCTATCCCTAAAGGTCTCCAATATTCAGCCAATAAGAATATACTTGTGAATATTGGAATGATTAAATTTATAAGATTAGCTTGTTTATCTGATAACTTATTTTGAAGATTTTGAACTGCTGTAATTCCAAAAGAAATTAATACCAATCCGAGCCAATAACCATTGAGTATAGCAATTAAACCTAATGCTATTAAAACACCATTTAAAATATATTTAAAATTTCTTTTTATAGTTTTTTTTCTAAATAAAAAAGATGCTACAGGCGGTATTAAAAATAATGCTACAATTACAGAAGCTAGTAGTGCAAATGTTTTAGTAAAAGCCAAAGGTCTAAATAATTTTCCTTCAGCACCAATCAATGTAAATACAGGAATAAAACTTATAATAGTTGTCATTACAGCTGTTACAATTGCACCTGAAACTTCTGTTGTTGCATTATAAACCACATTATTTACAGGCAGTTTTTCTCTATTTTCATCTAAATGCCGAATAATGTTTTCTGAAAGGATAACACCAACATCTACCATAGTACCAATAGCAATTGCAATACCAGAAAGCGCTACTATATTGGCATCGACGCCAAAGAGTTTCATTGCTATAAACACCATTAATACTGCTACAGGTAATAAGCTAGAAATTAACACAGAAGCCCGTAAATTAAATACCATAATAATGATAACAAAAATGGTAATTAGTATTTCTAGCTTTAACGCCTCGTTAAGTGTGCCTAAAGTTTCTTGAATCAATTCCGTTCTATCATAAAAAGGAATAATAGTCAGTTTTGATGTACTTCCATCTTCCAATACTTTTGAAGGTAATCCTGCGCTTAATTCATTAATTTTATCTTTAACGTTATTAATAACTTCCATTGGATTTGCACCATAACGAGCAGTAACAACACCACCAACAACTTCAGCGCCTTCCTTATCTAAAATACCTCTTCGTGTTTCAGGACCTAACGATACTTTACCTATGTCTTTAATTCTGATTGCTGTATAGTCTTCAGAAGTAACTACAGTGTTTTCTATATCTAAAATAGATTTTACATAACCCAAACCACGCACAAAATATTCTACATTATTGATTTCAATAGTTTGCGCACCAATATCTTTATTACTTTCCTTAACCGCTGTTACAATATGATTTAAGTCTATATTGTATTGTCGCATTAATTCAGGATTAACATCCACTTGATATTCTTGGACGTAACCACCAATAGAAGCTACTTCTGATACACCACTTGCAGATGATAGTGAATATTTAACATAGTAATCTTGAATACTTCGTAATTCTTTTAAATCCCAACCTCCAGTTACATTTCCGTTTTCATCACGACCCTCTAATGTATACCAAAATATTTGTCCTAAACCTGTAGCATCTGGACCTAAAGTAGGATTAACACCATCTGGCAATAAACCACTTGGTAATGAGTTAAGTTTTTCCAATATTCTACTTCGACTCCAATAAAACTCTACATTTTCTTCAAAAATTACATAGATACTTGAAAAGCCAAACATTGATGAGCTACGAATAGTTTTTACACCTGGAATACCAAGCAATGATGTTGTTAATGGATAGGTTATTTGGTCTTCAATATCCTGTGGTGAACTACCATCCCATTTGGTATATACTATTTGTTGGTTTTCTCCAATATCAGGAATAGCATCTACAGCAACAGGATTATTTGGTAAAAATCCTGTATCCCAATTAAATGGAGCATTTACTGTTCCCCATCCTGTAAAAAGGATAAGCATTAAAACAGCTATGACTTTATTTTCTATTAAAAATTTTATGCTTTTATTCAGCATAGGCTTTCGTAATTAAATAATTAAACAATGATGTCAAAAAAACACCTAATACAGTAGATTATCCGTACGACATAAAGTCATAAGATAATGTAGTTAATTGTTTAAAAATCAAATTAAATAAGTCTCGTCAATCTTATAGATACGCTTGATTAGAAAAGGTGGTTTGTATTCTTCGTAAAGAGACACTTTTTTTTCTAACCCTTCAAAATAATTAATATAGGTGTAAACAAATGAATCGATAAGTAGTTTTTGCTCAAAAGAAATATTATTAAGTGTATACTGACCTTCATTAAGACCTTCAATTAATAATTGCTTGTCAAAACAGCAATTTTTATTGATAATAGAACATTTTTCAGTGGAAGATTTTTCCATTTCCATTTCGCAATCATTGGATTTATGCATTATAGAGGTTTCTACTAAAGCATCATCACAATAGTGCATATTAATGACATATGAAGTTGTTGAGAACAACACGACAAAGGCCATTACAAAAGCTGTTATTTTATGTGTTATTTTATCCATATAACATTACAAAATTAAAAAAATGAATAAGAACACCTAATTGGTTATGGGTTTATTTTATTGTTTTAAACTGTAAGTTTCTATGAAAAGTTTTTTTAATTCCTTCTATCCCTACTTGAGCTATGAGAATGTATAACCTTCCATTTTCCCTCAATTTTTTTAAAAATATATGTTTGATGCCCAGTCTTATCAAACTCTAAATCATTTCTTCTAACCTTTCCTTTAACCTCTGTGTCTGCAGTAACCCACGCAAAATTATTTTCTATAAATACATCTATATTGGAATAGTTTAATTCAAGAAAAAATAACGCATCCTTTTCAGGTTCAACATGATTTAAAATTAGATCATTAAGACCTATGTTTTTACCACCTGATTCAAAATATTTTGCCCCATTAAAGTCTAAGAAGTTTTCATTGAATGGTTTACCATCTCCATTTTCCCATCCATATTTTATCTGATCAATGATGTTAAGAATTTCATTTTTATCTGAGTTCTGTCCAATTAAGTCATGACAAAAAAACAGATAAGTTATTATTATAAAATATTTCATTGTTTTTTAATTCTTAAGTTAAGAATATTAAAAAAA
>JBELHJ010000072.1:0-8788 GCA_042091495.1 Bacteroidota bacterium | reverse complement strand
ATTGCATATGAAATGAATCTTTTTGAGCAAAAGTTTCATTTATCAATGTCTAGTAAAGTAGCTCTTTTAAATAGAATCACACATTATGTTGTAAATAGAAAGGGAAAACAAATGCGTCCTATGTTTGTTTTTTTGGTTTCTAAAATGATTAACAATGGACATGTTAATGATCGTACCTATAGAGGCGCCTCTGTTATTGAACTAATTCATACAGCCACTTTAATTCATGATGATGTTGTTGATGATAGTAATAGAAGAAGAAGTTTTTTTTCAGTCAATGCACTTTGGAAAAATAAAATTGCGGTTTTAATAGGAGATTATCTCTTATCTAAAGGGTTATTATTATCTATTGATAACGATGATTTTGATTTGTTAAAGATTATCTCTGTAGCAGTTCGAGAAATGAGTGAAGGTGAATTATTACAAATTGAAAAAGCCAGGCGTTTAGACATAACAGAAACGGTTTATTACAACATCATTAGACAAAAAACAGCTACATTAATTGCAGCATGTTGCAGTTTAGGTGCAGCATCTGTAAAGCCTAATTCAGACCATGTAGAACGCATGCGAAAATTTGGAGAACTTATAGGAATGGCTTTTCAAATTAAAGATGATTTATTTGATTATGGCAATGAAGCTATTGGTAAACCCACTGGAATAGATATTAAAGAAAAAAAAATGACTTTACCATTAATACACGTTCTTAATAAGGTAACCAAGGAAGACAAAAAGTGGCTAATTAATTCCATTAAAAATCACAATAGAGATAAAAAAAGAGTTAAGCAAGTCATTACTTTTGTTAAAGACAAAGGAGGTCTTGATTTTGCAATAAATAAAATGAATACTTTTAAAGATGAAGCTCTATCAATCCTAAATTTTTATCCAGAGTCTGAATTTAAATCTGCTTTAGAACTCATGGTTAACTACGTTATAGACCGAAAAAAATAACATTGCTGTTGGCTTACGTTTTGATATGTAATTACATTTAATAACATCATGTTTTAATATTACAGATTGTGAAATCAATTGATTAGTTTTACAACTATAAAGCACAATTAATTTGATTTCACAATCTACTATATATAAAGTATTTGAAGCTGCTCGTGTAGAAGAGGTTATTGGAGATTTCGTACAGTTAAAAAAGTCAGGATCAAACTTTAAAGGGTTAAGCCCTTTTAGTGACGAGAAGTCGCCAAGCTTTATGGTTTCTCCGGTTAAACAAATTTGGAAAGATTTCTCTAGTGGTAAAGGTGGTAACGCAGTGACTTTTTTAATGGAGCACGAACATTTTACGTATCCAGAGGCCATAAAATATTTAGCTAAGAAGTACAATATTGAAGTAGAAGAAACCGTTCAGACCGATGCTCAAAAACAAGAGCAAGATGTGCGGGAGAGTATGTATTTGGTTAACGAATTTGCCAATAACTATTTCAAAGAGATCATGCATGAGACAGATCAAGGAAAGTCTATTGGTTTAAGTTACTTTAAAGAACGGGGATTTACAGATCAAACCATCAAAAAATTTGATTTAGGTTATGCCTTAGATGAATGGGATGCCTTTACAAATGCCGCATTAAAAAAAGAATATCAACTCGATTTTCTTGAAAAAACAGGGCTAACCATTGTAAAGGATGAAAAGCAGTTTGACCGCTTTAAAGGACGTGTTATTTTTCCTATCAAAAGTATGAGTGGACGCGTACTAGGTTTCGGTGGTCGTATTCTAAAAAATGAAAAGAAAGCAGCCAAATATCTCAACTCTCCAGAAAGTGAAATATACCACAAAAGTAAGGTCTTGTATGGTATTTACACGGCTAAACAAAGTATAGCCAAAGAAGATAATTGTTATTTAGTAGAAGGTTACACCGATGTTATTCAGTTTTTTCAAACCGGAATAGAAAATGTGGTAGCGTCTTCAGGAACTGCACTTACACCAGATCAAATAAGATTGATAAACCGTCTAACTAATAACATTACAGTTCTTTTTGATGGGGATGCGGCAGGTATAAGAGCATCTTTAAGAGGTATAGATCTTATTTTAGAACAAGGTATGAATGTCAAAGTTTGTTCTTTTCCTGAAGGTGAAGATCCAGACAGTTTTGCAAAAAAACATACTTTGGATGATCTAAAGATTTACTTGGATTCTAATTCCAAAGATTTCATTCAATACAAAGCCTCCATGCTAGTGGAGGAATCGAAAAATGACCCTGTTAAAAAAGCAGAAACTATAAGAGATATTATAGGAAGTATTTCAAAGATCCCCGATCAAATTAAAAGAGAGGTTTATATTCAGGCGTGTTCTAAAATTATGGAAATAAGTGAGGAGGTTTTGTTTTCTACTTTAGCACAACTGTCCAAACGTGATAATAATAGTTCTCAAAAAAGGACCTCTGAGCCACTCAAGGTGGTAACGCAAAAATCTAAAGCACCAAAAGTTGATGTCCAATACCACCTAGAAAGAAAAATTATAGAAATTTTAATATTATATGGAAAAAAGGCAGAGGATTTTGAAGATTTAGTTTTAAAAGAAGATGAGGATTCCGGAGAATTAAAGTTAGAACCTCAAGTAGTAAACTTAAAGGTATTTGATAAAATTTATATGGATCTTCAGGAAGATGAAATGTTATTTTCAAACCAAGTTTTTCAAGATTTATATCACAGCATAATAACGGCTTATGGACAGTCTGATAATTTTTCTACTACGAATTTTATTAATGGATTAAATCAAGATCTAGCTATTGAGGTGACTTCCATATTAATGGATGACGAGAAGTATAACCTTCATGATTGGCAACGAAATAATATCATTACTAAAGGTAAAGAAGATTCTATTGCGCAATTAGTAACTCAAACTATTTTAAACTTAAGATGTTTTTTAATAGATAAAAAGATTATAGAATTTAAACAAAAAACTCTTGAGCCAGAATCTGACTCAAGAATTGTAATGGAAGATGTTAAAGACTATTTAAGCCTTAAAATGTTATTGTCAAGAAAATTAGGTCGTGTAGTTGGTAACAACCTAAGTTAGTTGGAGATGTTCAGTCTGATGAATAAGATCTACAAGATTGGTGACTTCCATTTTTTTATAGAGTCTAGTCTTATAGGTACTAACAGTTTTCTCACTGATTTCAAGCTCAGAGGCAATTTCTTTATTTTTCCTTCCTTGAGAAAGTAGTTTTAATACTTCAATCTCTCTTGATGACAATTTTTTAAATTTACTAGATAATAAGTTTCTGGTGTCATCATAAATAAGATGCTTTGCTATGGAGTCACTCAGGTAAGTTTCGCCTCGGTTTACTTTTAAAATAGCATCTTTTACTATATTTAAATCGGCTCCTTTATTAATGTATCCAGAAGCTCCAGCCTTTAAAGTGCTTATTGCATATACTTCTTCAGGTTGAGAGCTAAACATAATAACTTGAGTGTTCTCATAAGATTTTTTAATCGCTCTAAGTGCAGTAATCCCATTTAAATCAGGAAGGTCAATTTCAGTAATGACCACATCAACTACATTAGAAGCTAAGTAATCAAATGCATCTGATGCATTTTGAAGTGTTTTAACAAGCGTAATGTTGGAATCTTCTTTGAAAAATAAATCGAAAGCAACCCTAATAACTGGGTGCTTGTCGATTACAACAATTTTAATCATAATCTGGTAGGTTTAGTATGTGATTTGAGTAATCCAAATATAGAATTTATTTTCATTAACAAAAGTATGTCATGAAATTAAAACGATGTAATGCTAAAATTTGTTAAAAATTGATGCTTGTTAGTCAACATGTTATGCATGCACATTATTTAGTATGGATAAATATGTTCATTTTTGTAAATTCTATTATATAAAATTATATTAACGTGTTACAGATATTATATTAATTAAACAATTAATATTCATAAATTGCATTAACCAAATTAACCGCCTACAATGCTTGTATAATTTTTTTGATATAATATCTATGCGATTACTTATCGTATTTGTAGTTATTTATTTTGGTTTTTTTAATGCTTATGCCCAATTAAGTAAAACCCATTATATACCTCCAATCACAACTGAAAGTACTTCAGCAAATTCTCGTGCAGGGGAACAGTATTTACATATTTCTTCACCAGTTACAACTACCTTTAATATAGAGGTTAGCTTATCTGGGGTAAAACAATCATTCACACTTAGTAACAATAATCCCCTTGAAATATACCTGGGGACTGGCAATACTAATTCTTTTGTTGTTGACGTGAACTTAACATCAAATAAAATTACCGATTCAGGTATTATTATTGAATCAGAGGAGCCGGTGTATGCCTCTGTCAGGCTTTTATCAGGAATTGAATCTAATGGAAATGCTTCACAGGCAGGGTCATTAGTATCAAAGGGGCTTGCTGGGTTAGGTAAAGATTTTAGAGCAGGAACTTTTACAAGTCAAAGAGCGACGTCGTCTTTGTGGTTAAATTTTATATCAGTAATGGCAATTGAGGATGGAACCGTTATAGATTTCCAGGATGTGGATGCTGATGTGGATTATTTTCATAATGGGGCTCAAACATCAAATATCTTATTGGATAGAGGTGAGGTTTATATTTTATGTTCTTTACCTACTGATAATTTAAATGGGGATGCATTCATTGGAGCACGAATACTATCTAATAAAAACATTGTAGTAAATTCAGGCTCTACAAACGGCTCTAATGATGTAGCAAATGGTAGGGATTTTGGAATTGATCAAATTGCACCATTATCTACAATTCAGCAGTCTTCAGGAGATAGTGAGTATATCTTTATAAGAGGTAATGGCTCTGGAAATGCAAATATTGAAAGACCTATTATTGTTGCTAATGAAGATAATACTCAAGTTTCTATTGGAGGCACACTATATTCAACACTTCAGTTTGCAGGAGATTATGTCTCAATAGACGAATCAATGTATAGCTCAAGTTCTTCTGGAGCAAACATGTATGTCTATACAGATAAAACAACTTATGCTTTTCAAGGAATTGGAGGTGCTTCTAATGCTGCAAATCAAGAATTATTTTTTGTGCCGCCTCTAAGTTGTAAAACACCAAGTAATATAGATAATATTCCAGCAATTGATGAAGTAGGATCGTCTGCATCTCAAACTTTTGAGGGTAATGTTGGTATAGTAACTAGGCGATTTAATAAAGGGACATCAACTCCAAATATTGTTCAAATAAACGGTTTTGGACTTCCAACATCATCAGCTCAAAGTGTTCAGGGTACAGATTTTGACGGTGATGGACTTTCGGATTATGTAACATACCTAGACTCCAATTTAGCTGGAGATGTAAGTATATCATCAAATGAGTCAATTTATGTCTCTTATTTTGGTAGAGACGGTTCAGCAGCAATGGGAGGGTTTTATTCTGGATTTATTTTTAAATCAGAAATTACATCAGAATTAGAGATTGGAGCTGATCAATCTTGTATTGACTTTATCGATAAATTGGAATTAAGTAGTCTTGAAGATTTCGATACTTATCAATGGTATTACAAACAAAATTCGAATGATACACCATTACCAATATCAGGTGCTACATCTGAAGTCTTAGATTTTAATAACCCACCATCAGGCGTTACTTTGGTGCCTGGGTTCTATCAACTCGAAGGGGTGATTTATGATTCAGATGCAGTTACAATATGTGAAAGTATATTTTCCCCTGAAATACCGGTTAGTGTTTGTTCAGGTAATACAGATAATGACAGTATCAATAATAATATTGATGTCGATATTGATAATGATGGCATACTTAACACAGATGAGTCTAATTGTAATTTCCAATTTGACTTATCTAATAATTCAGGTCCTAATTTCAATTCCTCACAATTTGTAAATTCTGCTGATAATTTAGAAGTTTCTCAAGGTTTTTCTGATCAATCTATTTTATTATCAGCTTCGAGTGCAACTTCTAATTCAAGTGATGTTGTTTATGAATTGATTTTTGATGCACCAACATCATTTAGTTTTACTCAAGCCAATTCAACTGATAATGCGGCATCTTCAAATACAACAATGGATGATAATGAGTTGTATGTTGTTAGTGTCCCTTCAACACATACGTTAAGTATATATGATCCTGATGACCAACTATTAATTGACACTAATTATGATGGAATCTTCGAATCAAACACAACTCAGTTTACATCATTTGAAATTAGATTTAAATTAAATGGAGTGGCTTTAAATAACGGGCAAGGTACTTTTCAAATTAGAAGCAACCTAGCTCCTTCAATTCAAATTAAATATATAAACTTAGATGAATCTAATTCTAATACTTCAGCATTTAAATTAAGTCAAGCTTGCAGAGATATAGATTCAGATGGTGACTCGGTGATGAATAGCTACGATTTAGACACCGATAACGATGGGATATATGATGTCATTGAAAGTGGTAACTATAGATTGGATCTTGATAGTAATGGAACTCTCGAAACATTTTTAGATTTAAATTTTGACGGGGTGATAGATGCTACAGTATTTGTAGATAGTAATGGTGATGGATTTCACGATGATGCAATTAACCCCATTGATACAGATAACGATACTATCCCAAACTATCTAGATACAGATTCTGATGGTGACACCATTTCTGACCTTATTGAGGGTGGTAACTATAGATTGGATCTTGATAGTAATGGAACTTTCGAAACATTTTTAGATTTAAATTTTGATGGGGTGATAGATGCTGCTGTATTTGCAGATAGTAATAATAATGATGGTTTTCACGATGCTGCTAATCCAAGACCTTTAAATTCAGATTTTAATAATGATTCAACGGATAAAATTCCTGATAACCCAGATGATGGTAAACCAGATTATATTGATGAAGATAGTGATGATGATGTCTGTGATGATAAATATGAAAGTGGTTTAACAGCTGCTGCGACTTCATTCAATTATCCAGATGATATTAATACTAACGGTATTTTTGATTTCCAAGAGTATGTGGCAATACTTCCTAAAGCGCTTCCTCTTGAAATTAGTGCCTGTGAAAATGGTACTTACACATTGAAATTAGAGCTTAAAGATGCTTCATATAGTTATGATAAGATTGTCTGGCAAAACAGTACTGATAATGGTTCAAATTGGAACAACTTATCGGATTCACCTTTTTATAGCGGAACAACTACCAATGAATTACTTATAAAAAATATACCAATAGGATCTAACAATTTTTTATTTAAAGCTATTTTAAGTAGAAATGATTATGCGTGTTGGCCAACAGAATCAACTTCAGCTAAGTTAAAAGTGAACCCACTTCCTCAAGTATCTTCATCTTGGTCAGGTGAGCTCATACAATGTGATAATGATACAGATGGCATTTCTATGTTTAATCTGTTGGAAGTAAAACCACAACTATCTGCAAATTATGCAAACGAAGACTTTGAGTTTTACACCGATATTACTGATTTAAGTTCATTGATTCCCAATCCAGAGGCGTTTGAAAACACCACATCAAATTCTATCGATGTAAGAATTATTTCAGATCAAGGGTGTTATATTGATGAGCCTATTGATTTAAGGGCTGTTAATAATGATTTGCCAGCTGCAGTTTTAGATCAGCATTTTAAGGAATGTTATGATTATGGTGATAATAAAACCTCATTTAACTTTAGTGATGCACAAGACAGTTCAGGGAATCCCACCAACATACCAATTTCAGACTATATTACAGATGCAATAAATATTGCAAACAGTGATACGGTTAACAGAACAGTTTCATTTTACGAAAATTACAATGATGCATTATTAGAGTTAAATGCAATTCCAGACATCTCCAATTATGAAATATCAGGCTACCCAGAAGGGGGTTTTGTTAAGCTTTGGGTAAGAGTTGACGATGAATTTAACAGTTGTAATGGGATAAAAGAACTAATCACTTTGGAAGTTTTACCAGATATTTCGTTTGAGATTGATTCAGCGGTTTTAAATCCCAATAACTTAACAGATAAAGAAGTGCTTATTTGTAATTCAGGGACAGCTTTGGTAAAACTTAATCTGGAGACACCTAATAATAAAACTAAGTTAATTTATGAATGGATTTTAGCAGATAACACTATTCAAACAACTATAGATCCTGAGCTAGAAGTTTCGGAAGAAGGTAATTATAAAATTACTGTGAAATACGAGGATTGTGCATTATCTGAAAATTTTAAAGTGAGTATTTACGCAATCAACGATCCGCAATTAGACTTTTTTGATCTTGTTAGTGGTACAAAACGTAATGCAATACAATTAAAAGATCCTAACGACGAAAGTGCTTTTGGTTTAAATAATTATAAGTTTTTATTAATAGATGAAGCTGGTAACGCCATAAGTAATGAGTTGCCTGAATATCAGGAGTTATGTGTTTTTGAAGATTTAACTGGTGGTTTTTACACACTAGTTGTAAGAGATGAAGCACAATGTGATGAAAAATCTATTGTGATTCCTATTCTATATTTCCCCACTTTTATAACACCTAACGGTGACGGTTATAATGATACTTGGGAGGTTAAAGGCATAGATTTAGATGATTATAATTTAGATCTTACAAAGCTTTATATTTTTAACAGGTATGGAAAGCTTTTAGGTTCCATAGGTTTAGACCAGAGCTGGGATGGTACTTTTAACGGGTCACCTCTAGAAGCAACAGATTACTGGTATAAAGTAGATTTAGTCAGAAAATCAGGCGAAGTATTACAACCTATTAGAGGTCACTTTAGTTTGTTGAAATAAATTGGTTAATAAAAAAGAAGGCTTTAGCCTTCTTTTTTATTTTAATTCTAGTGGAATGTCAC
>JBELHJ010000071.1:0-9279 GCA_042091495.1 Bacteroidota bacterium | reverse complement strand
GGTTTTAAAATATGACGGGTTTCATAAAATGGAATTTTTTTGGATAATTCCTTGACAAAAACAGGACGTTCAGGCCTTGGTCCAATTAAAGACATCTCCCCTTTGATAACATTTACCAACTGAGGCACTTCGTCTAATCTTGAATTTCTTAAAAATCTCCCAAAAGCCGTTATACGGTGGTCATCTTTACTTGCCCACTGAGCCCCTTGAGATTCTGCATTTTCAATCATAGATCGCAATTTAATAATATGGAAGAACTTTCCATTTTCACCAACACGAACTTGTTTATAAAGCAGTGGTCCTCTGTTCCCAACTAAATTCCCAATTAAAACTAGAGGAAGAATAACAATAAATATTATTAATATGGTGACTGAAAAAACGATATCAAATAAACGCGACAATAGTTGATATAATTTATTGGAATGACTTCTATTAAAAGGAAAGTATTTGTAGAAGTCTTTACCCACAAACTGTACAGGCACACGTTGGGTCAATTCCTCATACACTTGCGTAAATTCCCTAATAGAAAATCCAGACTCTAGTAACCGTATAAGTTTATTATATAATTCTGGTGATATGGAATCAGTGTTGTAGTTAGTTACAACGACTTCAGATATTTTTTGAGATTTAATAACGTCTAAAACATCTTCAATATTAAATATTTTAATGTCGGAATGTGACTTGTGAATTGAAACAGATTGGGTTTCACAATTTACAAAACCAACAATCTGATAATGCTGATCAACATCCTTAAAAGCATTGAGCACATTTGAAAGATTTGAATGCTCTCCAATCAATAATACCCGTTTATGAAATCTAGGTGAAGCAACTAAGAGAATATATCCTATGCGCCATAAAAAAACTGGAATTAGAATGGCCCCAAAAAAACCTACAATTTGGATTCTATTTGAGGGTAATACTGGCGTAATGATTGGCGTCAACAAATAAAATAAAGACGTAAAGGCTACTGTAAGTAATACATTCTGAAACGTGTCATCTATATTACTCGCTTTTTTGATATCGTAAATTTCAAATACGGTCCCAAAAATACTGAGATAGACTATTAGACTAATCCAAGTAATTAATCCAGAATTTGAAAACACCAGATAATCATTACCAAAATATTGCTCTAAAGCAAAAAGACCTAACAACGCAAAAAACAGGTCCAGAATACGAAGTAAGATTTTACGCTCTTGGATTTCAAAATGTATGTGTTCAGTACTTTTCAATTAAAATACAATATAATATCGTCAAAACTACAATAATATACGTTATAATGTAAATAAAGATTTAAACATTTTTACAGTAATTAATTCAAATCTATTATTTCAATTCCAATCTTAATACAGAAAAACCGTACAGAAATGCAGGTGCGGCTATACGCATGGCAGAATGGTTAATGGTAAGCAACCAAAATATCCAAAAAGAATAGGCAAAAATATTTTTATTGTGCTCCAAGCGATACACTAAAGGTGTTAATAGTAAAATTAAAAAAGCGACCAATCCAAAACTGCCATGTTCTCCCAAAATCCGGCTCATCTCATTATGTGATGCTGCCATTACCCCTTCTTTTTCGAAGCGTAATTCTTTTAACTTACCAACGCCTACACCAAAAACAGCATGTTCTTTAAACGCTTCAAATTCAAATAAAAATAAACTAGACCGTCCTGTAGTTACATCCGACTTAACTTCACCAGAAGCATTTTGATTTGCATAGCGTTTATCTATGAGACCTTCTGTGCTACTTGAACTAATTCCCCATATACATATAGCTCCAAGGAAAATAATTAAGGCATAACTTATTAGCCTTCCTTTTAAATGTGATTTAAGTCGAAAAAAATATAAACCCAAAAAAATAACTATCATTATTAGAGCCGTTAAAATACCTCCTCTACTAAAAGTCACTATACCTCTAAAAGCAATAGCTGAAATTAAAATTAGATTTAAAATTTTTATAAAAATCGTTTTTGAAGTCATAAAAAAACGTACCACAAAAACAAACATCCCTAATCCTAAAATGGTAGCGACCTGATTGGGGCCAAAGCCTCCTGAAGCTGCAAAATTTGACCCTGTCCCTGAGAGTACCGATTTAATTGAAGGCGTGTATAAAAACAAATAAGTGGTCATGGAGATAATAGGTAATCCCAAAAAGAATAAGACATTTAAAAATTCTTTATAAGTCAATTTTCTATTAAAACAAAACAAACCCACTAAACCAATGGTAACAGGCCCACTTAAATTAAAACCAATAGCCTTTCTAAAAACGGTATCAAAATTCAACGTTTGGGAGGCTACAATGACTCCCGGTAATAATAAAAACAAATAAATTAAATAAACTAATGACCCCTTATTAAATCTTCTATCAATCAATAAGCCAATAAACATATATATTGTTACAACATACTTTACAGATTCATAGCCTATATTACCTTTGGTCATTCTCAAAAACACCTCAGCACCAACAATATAAGCTGCTGATGATAATACACTAAAAACAATTCTTTCTTGGTCAGAATTATAAATACGGTAAATACCAAAAAAAATGATTGCTAAAAAATATAATATTGAGAAAGGTTTTACAAAAAAAACAATTACTCCTAATAGTACATGAAACAATATTGATATCAAATAATTAAATTTCATACTAATAGTACTTTAAAAATCCTCTATAAGCCCAAATTATCACTAAATAAATAGAAAATACTACAGATAAATTTTCAACTTTTCTATAAAAATACCACTGTGGTACAAGTAATTTTGATTTCTTTCTAGAATGTGAATTAGAGCATATTCTGTAGGTTGCTAAAACTTGTTTTACTCCAACAGCATAAGGGATTTGTTTTAAGTATTTTAGCCACAAGCCCATGTCTTGCCTATATCTTACATTAGGCATAAGCTCTTTACCTAATTTTTCAATATCTATGAAAGCGGTTAAACAACTTATTGAATTAGTCTTCAAAATATCAAGGTAATTCACCTTTTCAGGAACTATAAAATCAGAGTAAATGGGTTGTAAAGAAAATTCATCACATCTTCTATATGAGGCAAATACAAATCCAAAAGATTGTTGAATAGTTTGTGTCATAGTTTCCAAAAAACTCTCATCCCAAAGATCATCAGCATCAATAAAGGTTAAATAAGATCCTTTACTAATTTTGATACCTTCATTTCTAGATTTAGCAGGACCAGAATTAGCTTTGTTTTTTAGTAATTTAATATTGAAATCAGAATTATATTTAATCAAAGATTCAATTACCTCAACTGAATTGTCATTTGAGCAATCATCAATAATAATCATCTCCCAATTGGTATAGGTCTGCTGTTTTACTGACTCTACACAGGCTTCAATGTATTTAGACGCGTTGAAACAAGGCGTTACTATGGATATTAGGGCATTCACTATATTTGGGATATAAAACTCTTATGTTTAGTGGATTTGACACCAAAATTAGAATAATTCATAATTTCAAAATCAACATCGTCTTTAAAATATTTTTCAATTTCAAAACGCAAAAGTAATAATTCATTGTCATTTAAATGCTTATCAACTCTAAATACTAATTCTCCTTTTTTTTCTTGAAGTACTTGATAATTCATGCCTAGATTGTATTGTTCTAGTATGTTTTTAAAAATATAGTAAAACGTCAAACTGGGATAGGTATGTATTTTACCATATACCAAATCACCGATGCGTCCCTGAACTTCATCAATAACTTGGTGCGCCATACCACAAGCACATTGGTCATTACTAGAACTCAGCTTTATATAATCTCCCAACTTATACCTAATTATAGGGAAAGATGTCATTTGCAGATTGGTCACCACAATTTCTCCTTTAACTTCCTCTACAATAACGCCCTCCATGTTAATATGTAGTTTTCCATGCGGACATTCAAAGGCGATAACACCACTTTCAGTGGCGCCATATTCAGACACTATAGGAATACCAAATGCTTTTTGAACTTCAGACTTATAATGTGGTAAAATAGTTTCAGAAGTGCCTTTTATTAATTTTAAATTAAAACGTATGTTCTCTTTGTGGTTATTTATATATTTAGCTACTTCATAAATCAAGGAACTGTAACCGTGTAAGTATTTTGTATGCTCTAATTTTCTTACAAAACTTTTTAAATCATCCGATTTTAAAGTGAATATTCTAAAGCGGTTCTGTAAGACATCTAAAAGTCGGGTCTTAATTTGTTGAGTTCTACTAAAATTAAACCCCCAAAAATAGGCATTGCGATCCCAGGGTTTAATATGGTACCAGGAGTAACCGCGATGTGTAGCCGCTCTATTGAATGAATCGGCCGATTGATCCCTAAAAAATTGTAAAGACTGCCCACCCGTTCCCGAGGTTTTGGCTTTATAGCCATTTACATCAATTAAATTTGTGTAAATATGAGTTGTATTATTGATTAGGGTCGTTTTATCAATAATTGGTATTTTTTTAAAGTCATTCAAAGACTTAATTTGAGACGGATCAATATTATTTTTATCAAATAGTGCTCTATAAAATACTGATTCTGAATTGGCCTTTTCTAAAACCAACTTAAGTCGATTTAATTGGTAATCTTCTAATTCTTTTAAGGTCCAAGATTCAGATTGTTTTAAAAATTTGAACCAAGGTTTAATTGACGGATTCCTATACCGTTCTCCTATTTTATAGATTAATTTGCTCCACATCTTCAAAAACCTTAAACCATTTGTATTTTATAACTTCCCAATCAAACTGTTCTACCTTTTGCCTGGCATTTCCTCTAATTAAATGTGCTAAATCTGTATTTTCAATCAAGTGAGTAATTGCTTTTACCATAGCAACTTCATCGTCAGATTCCACCAAGAAGCCTTCTTTTTTATGTTCTACAATATGTGGTACTCCACCCACATTTGTTGATACCACTAAAAGACCCAAAGCCATGGCCTCCAGAACGCTTACCGGAGTATTATCTACTTTACTGGTATTAATAAATAGATTATAACCCTTAGATTTTTCAATCCAATCGGCTTTAGAAAGTTTTCCTGTAATTTCTACAGCGGATTCCAATTGGTTACTTTTAATATACCGCTTTACCTCATGAATCGAATCGTCTTTAAAGGGACCTATCATACCTAATTTAGCCTTAGGGTATTTATGTAAAAGTTGATGCAAAACTTTTACAGCCATCATCGGGTTGTATATGTCTTGAAAAGCGCGCACAAATAACAAGCAGGGCAAATCAAATGAAGCTGAATGTAATTTATATTGCTTCAGATCCAATAAATTGGGAATCACTACTGTATTAAATTTGGAATGAAATGCCTCGAACAAATAATTTGAGGGTGCCACATTAACAAAAGCACCACCAAATAGAATATGAGACAGTTTAGGGCTTTGTTTCAGTCTATTTGGTAAATCCCCCCCATGTAAAATAGGTATATAAGGCAAGCTAAGTAATTTACATAGCACGGCTATACTACAAGCATAATAAAAATTAAGCGTGCTGTAGGTATCGATTATCACCAATGCCTTTTTGGGAGCTATTAACACCCCCCAACACATATGGAACCAACGTAAAAATTTTAAACCAAATGAAGAATAAACTTTAACATTGAATCCCTCTGAAATAAACTTTTTTACTAGGAGATTCAATGTTGTAGGATTAGTTTTTACCAAATTATTACCGATATAAATTAATTTCAGCATCTTAAAAAGAAAATTTAAGTTTATTCATTACAACAATTAATTTAAAATTTCATTTAATAATCTGTAGGTATATCTCTCAAATGTGAATTTTTTAGAAACTTCATGACCTAGAATTTTGAAATTATCAAATTTTTCAGGATTTGATACTAAAATCTTTCTTATGCAATCCGTTAAATGATTTGTAATATTATGATGATTTAATAAAAACCCATTTTTAGTATTAACATACTGACTTATAGATGATACGTCAGTTACTATAGGAACACAACCGTAACACATTGATTCAGCAACTACTTTTGGAAACCCCTCTGAGTCTGAAGGCAGCAATAAAAAGTCAGATTGTTTTAAAATATGCTTTACATAATCTTTATTTTGAAAACCATGAATTATAAAATTTGAATTTTTAGAACTTTCAATTGACAACTCACATGGCCCATCTCCTACAAAATGAACTTGATATTTAAATTGAGTTTTTATTTCACCGAATGCCTTAATAATTCTTTCTACTCCTTTATTTGTTTCTAATCGTCCAATGAAACAAAAAACTATTTTATTATTCTGTTTGAATCCTTTTTTCAAACTCAATCTACCTTCTTCAATATCATCTTTACTCAAACAAGGATTTTCGAAAGCCAAAATCTTATTTAGATTATCATTTTCCCATTTTCCGTTTACTGTAACTTTTCTTTTCTGAAGTTTTAAAAAAAATCTCTGCAATCTATAGCCAAAAGGTGGATTTGATTGAACCCAATTACCAGCATATTTATACCATCCCTTTTTTTTTGTAAAAAGACTTAGATACGGTATTAGATATACACCAATACCTGTTGGAGCTCTAAATTGCCAAAAATCTACATCAGAAATAACTTGTGATACTTTATTTAATGTGTAAGGAGCTTTAAATAAAATATTAATTTTTTGCAAAATTCTTTTACCACCTGTTATAGGAAGAGATCTGAACTCAATCTTATCTGATGCGTAAGACAAAGTAGATTTGGGAGGCAATTCATCCTCTAATAATACCGCTAGATGAATAATCTTGTCAAAATAACCAGATAAATAATTTATTTCCTGGATTGTCGGTCCCCAGCCTACTATCTTTCCATTATCTAAATAATGTTCTGTATGTGATATTATGCCTAAAGTTCGCATAAAACAAACTGGTATTTATTAATTACTTTCTTCCACTCAAATTCTTTAGACCATTTGAATGAATTCTCAGAATAGGATGGATATTCATTTAAAATATTTTTAATAGCTCTAAAAATTTCATTTTCATCTAAATGATTCACGGTGATTCCTGAATTATAATTACTTATCGCATCTTCAATTCCAGAGTCTTTGGAACCTATAGCAGGAATCCCCAATGCATTCGCTTCAATAATTGCAATGCCGAAACCTTCTACATCTCCAGTCTGAGTCTTTTGACTTAACATGATAAATATATCTGTAGATTTTAATAACTTAAGTTTTTCCTCATCATTTATAACACCATAGAAGCTAATGTTCTTGCGAACACCTATCTCCATAGCTAATTTTTCCAATTTAAGTTTATCTGTTGGTATTCCTATTATGTGGTAATGAAGATTTGGAAATTCTTTGAGAAGATTAGGAATTGCTTTTATAAAATTAATTTGCCCTTTTCTTTCAGTTACGTTTCCAACAGTAGTAAAATTCAACATTCTATTTTCGTTGAACTTCCTAGGATAATCATGAGTAGTAGAATTAAAACCATTATTAATTACAATTACTTCATTATTAATTTCTAGAAGGGATTTTGTGTAATTTGAAACAGCTATAATTTTATTCATTCGCTGAAGACACCAGTTAGTATATGTTCTAAGTATGGTATTGGATAACAAAGATTCTGACCCATGAACAACTGCTATACTTTTAGTTTTACTTAGAATATTAATTAATCCACCTAGCCAAAGTGAGAATTTACCAGAATAAAATATAACATCTGAAGTCTTTTGACAACGAAGGGTTTCAATAATTCTAGAAACGTAAGTTTTTAAATGAAAGTTATTATATCTTTTTACGCGAACAACTCTGAAGTCTAATGATTTATCAAATTTTACTTCATCAGCTATAGAGTCACGATGATCAGCAATAACTGTAACTTCATAACCTAAACTCACCAAATTAGAAGCTAAATTATATGCATGATTACCTATACCTCCTGGCAAAGGTGGAAATTCAGATGCTACTATTAAAATTTTACAGATCATTCAGTAGTCTTTTAAAATAACCATCTAAGGTGAGGTTGGACTTCCAAAACAATCTGTTTTGTAACGATATTTTATGCAAATCATTTTTAGCTTCAAATTGCTCTATGGTTTCTTTAAAATTGTAATATTTAGAATTTGGTATCCATATACAATTTGTTTTCCAAAAATCATCATTTAAAAATGGAAGATTATCATCAGTGTGAATATATAATGGTATTCTTCCACTAGATAAAACTTCATATAATCTTACTGAGAAATTACCTCCTCCTCTCATACATACTACATAACTTGAATTGCTAATATTTTCATAATATTCTTTAGTCGTTATGTCTCGAGTAATTTTATTGCTAGCTCCTGCTCTATACTTTTTCCTTTCTATAAATAGTGTTTTACCTGAAAAATTTGCATTAATTTTTTTAAGAATCCGTCCTCTGAAATAAGCTGATGAAAAAATATGCTCCTTCTCGTAATCATCTCGAATAAAAGATTTAAAATTTTGAATTATAACCCGAGTTTTATCAAAAAAACACTTTATTATATTTAAATCAGATTGCCCACAAAAACCAATAAGATGAGAATTAATATTTGAGATGGGATCAATTCTATTTTTATTTTTTACATCTTGGATAAAAACAGGCATTCCAATAGTATTGGATTTTCCTTTGTAACCATTAGCCCTTAAAATAATTAAATTATCAATGTATGGAAATTTAACACCGACATCACCATTCATAAATGCTAAATATTTGAGGTGTTTATTATTATTTAAATACTTAATTATTTTATTTCTTTCTCCTTTTAAAACGTAGTAATTAAGTGACATAGGTATAATTCCAAAATAAGATTTATCACTAGTTACAAACATGTAATCAGAAGCAGAAACTCCGTATAAATTTATTCGATCTAAGTCAGAAAAACTTGAAGGTTTTATAAATGGCTTAAGCAAAGGAAAAATATCTCCTCTTCTAGATTGGTCTAATAGTTTATTTGAATAATATAATTTAAACACTTAATTAAATTCATTTTGATTATAAACTGATATTTTAGAACCTTGATGTATCATTTTTGAAGATAGCTTCCATGACTTAACAATAGATACAAACCACAAAGGGAAAAAAAGAAAAAATTTAATCAAACTCAGTAATTTATACTTAGCCAGACCTTTGTTAGCATATTTTGTTAGACTAAATGGGATAGTTTTTAAAATTAGTAGTATGACCATTCTGTTCCTAAAATAAGTTCTTGTAAAATATAACACACTAGGAATTGGCCTTGGTGCAAACAGTTTCTTTGGTCTTAGAGCATCCCATGATCCCATTTCTCTTAATCCACCTGATCCAACTTTAAGATGCAAACGTTGTGCCA
>JBELHJ010000070.1:0-9684 GCA_042091495.1 Bacteroidota bacterium | reverse complement strand
GTAGTCGAAACTAAGTGCTATTTATTGGGCTTTAATATGCTATCGTTTGTTAGTATTATGTAAGAATCTTTGCGCTTGTTTTAAAACACTGTCAAGTTATGGAAGCGCGTATTACGTATGTTTTGGCTCCAAAATCCGACACCCTAGGCGAGGTGTGGGTAAACTTAGTATTAGAGCATAACAATATACAAAAAGTACCTTTAGGCATCTTCGCTCCCTTTAGCCAATGGGATCCCATGCTTGAATGTATTGTTGGAGTTGATGAGCAAACTAAAGAACAAAACGTAAAGCTTAATATACTTAAAGCACATATAGAAGCTGCTTATAATAAAGCACAACTAAAGCAAGAGACTATTGACGGAAATTGGTTATTACACCATGTTAATTTATGTTTTGAGGATGCTAAAAAAACATCAGAAAAAATGCTATTGTTTCAAATTCAAAAGTATATTGAGTCCGCTCCGCTTCGCAGAATTAAGCGAACGGGGTCACTAGGATTATCTACCTATACCATCAGAAATCTTGAACGGTTTTATAGCCTCATTGAAAGTTTTGAACGATGTATAAAAACGGATATTGGTCTTGATGCTATTGATCATAAACTGGTGGGTAGATTTAAAGAGTGGTTACTGACAGAGAAAGGATATTCACTAAATAATGCTGGCTTGCAGGTTAAGCTATTAAAGATGATTTGCAAAGAAGCAGATAGATTAGGAATTGAAGTACATCCGTATACTAGACATATTGAATCTTTTACGCAAAGAAATAGCGACCGCTGCTTGCAAACATTAAACTTTGAAGAGATTAAAAAGATTAAAGGGCTAGTGGGGTTAAGCTCAACTATGGAAAACACAAGAAAGTGGCTACTAATTGGACTCTCTATTGGGCAGCGGGTTTCAGATTTGCTTCGATTAAACCAAGTGCAAATGCGATCTGCTGAGCATGGTCTTTACATTGACATCATCCAACAAAAAACAGAGAAGCATGTAACGGTTGGGGTGATAGACCCAGATGTTGTGGAGATTTTAAAAGATGATTTTCCGTACAGGATATCGCAGCAGCTATTTAATAAGCAAATCAAAGAACTCTGTAAATACGCCGGAATTGATCAGCCGGTAAAAGCCTATAAAGTATGTCCAAAAACAAGAAGGCGTGTGCTGGGAGTATACCCAAAATTTAGCGTTATCTCCTCACATGATCTTAGACGGTCATTTGCAACAAACTATTTTGGGAAAATTGAAACGCCTATACTTATGCAGATAACGGGACACTCTAAGGAGACTACGTTTTTAAGTTATATAGGACAAAACGTAAATAAGGATGCGTATGCAGATGCCTTTATGAAAGTGGCGGCAACACTCTAGTTATTTTCTTGGGTCAGGAGTTGCATTAGACCAACTTAACTTTTCTCTTTCTTGAAGTTCCTCTAAGGTAAACTTATCACGAACAGTTTTTGCTTTTGGAAGCAGATAATTAGAAAGGCTTTGAACGAGTTTAACCCTATCAGACATCGAAAGCTCTTTTTGGTGCATAAGTAGGTGATCTAACACTTCTTCATACAACAGCTCCATCTTCTCCCGAATATTAGGGTCTAGTTTTCTTGATGGGCCGCGTTTACTCTTCTTGCCCGCCTCACGGGCTGTTTCTTTGTTAAATGGCATAGCGCAAAAGTAAATGGAGTTGGTTAAAAGATGAAATAATTGAGTGTGGAGTTATTTAAAAGTTTTTAACGGAACTACTCCGTATAAAAAACCTCTTCATCGTCAGATCTTTCTTGAACGAATTCATAATTTAATGTTCTGTCCAGTCCTTCCTCAAGTGTATATGGGGCTTTGAATCCACTTGAGTGAACTTTAGATGCATCAAATTGGGTAGTGGCAACAAATTTTTTAACACGGACAGAACTTATAGCTAATTTCTTACGAGTTATGAATGCTAAAAAATCAAATCCATATCCACCTAAGAATCCCAACCAAACAGGAATACGAATGGATGGTATTTTTTTATTAAGACTTTTTTCTATAACACAAAGAAGTGAGGTCATTGTTAAATCGGGTTTATCGACGTAATTAAAAACATGATAACCTTCTTCGACCAGCTCAAGCCTGTGTTTAATAAAAGCAACCACGTTACCAACGTACGCCATAGACTTTTTATTTTGGCCCTTACCTATCATTAAGAATTTTCCTGATGCAATTTGACGAAGCAGATTATATACATTCCCCCTATTTTTTTCTCCAAATATTACTGTTGGACGAATTATAGTTATAGATTTACTGCTAGGATCTTTGTCATACCATTCCTTTATGACTTGCTCGGCTTCCCATTTACTTTTTCCATAGTGATTGAATGGATCTTCCTTGTGTTTTTCGTTTGGGTTGTTTTTGTCTAAACCATAGATGGCCACAGAACTCGTAAAAATCAAATGCTTAACTCCAACCTGATCCATTTTATTCAATACATTTATAGTTCCGGCTACATTAACGTAATAATATAAGGAAGTTGGTGAAACATCATCCCTATGCTCAGCTGCTAATAGCACTACTGCATTTGTTTGCTTGTCAAATTGAATTTGCTCTGGGAAGCGAATATCACCAATAGTGGTAATAGCATTAAAAAAAAGGGAAGGGTTTTTATCAATATTACGACACCGCTTTGGAGTTAACTCATCAATAAGTTTTGAGCCTACAAAACCAGAGCCGCCAATAACTTTTATCATAAATTTAATAATTTGTTTCTAAAAAATGTATACTTTAATAATATTGAAAAAAAACCATTAATAATTTTCATACCAAAACTTAATTTATCATTTAAATAATTAAATGAATCCAAATAGTTTTCATTTTTTTGATACTTTATGATATTTAATACCAATATACAGTAGATCAAGGTGAAAAAACCAGCTATCTTTTTTTGAGCATAATTATTTAGTTTACTTATCAAAATATTTCGTGCATGATAATTTTGTTCAATCCAATTTTTACTTAATTTCAAATTATTTGTAACTGTTTCTCCAGAAAATCTAAAAAATGCTAATTCTTCATTAACATAAAATACCTTTTTGTCTTTTATGAGCGAGAAGAAAAATATCATATCTGCAGCAACCGGGTTTTGCACAAACTGAAAGTCAATCAATAGTTTTGATCTAAAAATCGTATTTGAGGGTGCGCCAATTTTATTTCTAGAAATTAAAGTGTGAAATAAAACATTGTTGCAAGACCTAAGACCTGAAAAATATTTTCTTCTCCTACCAATTTCATTTATATTATTGGCGAAATACTTGAAATCAGTACAAACCATTCCAATTTGATTATTTTCTTCTAAAAATTTAATTGTTTTACAACAATATTCTTCAGATAAAATATCGTCCGAAAACAAAAATTTAAAATACTCGTTTTTAACTTTAGTCAGACATCTATTCCAGTTATCAATCATGGAGACAGTAATAGAATGTTCATGAACAAAGAGTGTATCATTAATGTAATGTTTAAATTCATTTTTCAATAACTCCAATGTATTATCTGATGAATTATTATCAATAACATGAACTATTGATTTAACATTAACTTGATTCAAAGCTGAAAACACAGACTGAATAATAGTATTTTCTCTGTTATATGTTGGTATTAAAATATCAACTTTTGGAAGATTCTGCATTGAAATATAATTCTGTAATTACAAATAAAACTGTTACTGTTATATATATTATGAACTTTAATTGAAAGTTAATAAACATGAAAAAAGAAGGGGTTAAAACTGACAAAAGAAAAATTAAAGAATAAATTATTTTTTTATTAGGATCAAAATTAAATTTTGTGTCACTTCTAATGTAAGACCATGCGTATAGAGTAATTTGATTGACAATTTTTAAGGAAATTAAGAATATAGGGTTTTGTGTAAACGTCAATAATATTTTTCGAGAGGAAAATTGAAAAAGATTCCTTAGAATTGCTATTAAACTACTTGTTTTCTTACTATTAAAGGCGGGTTGATCTTCACTAATTTTATACATTAAGAATAATAATAGTCTTACAGTTGAGATAGTAATGAAATAAATTACATAATTTTCAAATATAAAAAGAACTATAAATAAAAGGGAAAAGTCAAAAATTGAAATAATTAAATTTTGATTAATAACATTAATTCTTTTAAAATAAAATTGACTTGTAAGTCTAAATGATTCTATTAATATAAAAGCAAGAAGAAAAAAATCAAATTTTAGAACTAAAAAAACAATGAAAATTAAAGGGAATAGTAATTTTAGAATTTTTGTGAATTTTCTTAGAACACTAACGCTAATGAAATTATATAACAAAAAGCTAAGAGGGGAAATTAATGGTTCATAAATAATAAAGTCGTAAAAAAGACGATCAGTTACCCTATAGCTTACAATAAAAAAAGTAATAGTTGAAATTAATCTTGTGAGAAAAAATCTTCCCTCAGATTTAAAAATTGATTGAAAACGTTTTTCCATTTAAATTTTTGTGAATATTCTTGAGTTTCATTGATATTATTGCTGTTAAAATGGGATGCTGTTAATGATATCTTTTTTGCTAGTAAATCAACATGTCCTTCTTTAACTAAAAATTTTTTATCTCTTATTACATGTTTTATAGCCCCAGAATCATACGCAACAACTTCAACTCCTCGAGAGTAAGCCTCAATTATTATTCTACCAAATTGTTCCATCCAGGGCACCGAGAAAACTTTTCCGACACCCTTAAAGTCCTCTCCTGAAGTTACTTTTGATGGTACTACAAGAACAGCAGTATGGTCTAAAAACTCAATTAAATCGTCCCTATTGACTTTTTTAATCACGTTAACATAGTTTAAGTTTCTATACTTTTTATATGATGTATCATCCGCACCGACCATTATAAATTCAAAAGATGTTCTATTATACATTTTTTTAGCACACTCAATAAAGTCTTTAAAACCTTTTCTTTCTAAAAAAGTTCCTATGTAAGAAATATATTTTCTTTCAGTATTATAATTTATAGGCTTATCGTAAAAGCTTTCGGGTACTCCATTAGGAAGTGAAAGGACATTATCTTGATTGTAAAAAGTTTTAGCAAATTCTACTGAAATAGGAGAAACACCAAAAACTAATAAATTTTGTTTGTTCAGTATTTTAAAATTGTACTTAAATGGAAAATACGGAAGATTATAAGGTATGTTTTGGGCTGTGCGACAAGATAAATTTAATTTTAGTTTAAGAAATAAATTCAAATGAGATAAAATTAATAATGAAATATAGGTTGGCTCACCCACTACGTGTACGTTTTTTATTTTATTTTTTTTTATGAGCTTTAGTAACGTTATGGGGTTTGGAATCCACAATGCGTCTCTATTAAAGTGTTTTAAAAAAAAATTCCATAGGACTCCATTTATTGAAACACTGTTTGGAAAAGATTTGTTTTGAGTTGCAACAATAAAATCATTTTCAATTGCACATTGAAGGAAGCCCTCAAATCCTGATTGCATAGTGGGAGAAATTATTATTAACATTTTTTTGAATTATTTGATAGTATGCCTAGAAACAAGCCTAGCGGCCAATGACCATCCCGAGGAGAGTCAATCAGAGATACCATTATCCAGGCTAATGCTATTGTAACAATAGCATTATAATTTTTAAATTCAAAAATTAACCTGAAAAAAAACTTATAAAACAAAACAACTCCAACTAATCCAAATTGGAAAAAAGTCGTATTCAATAAATTATGGAAAATCCCAACGTGTTCTTCGACAACATTAGAGAAGAAATCAAATATTTCTTTATTGCTACCTAGACCTCTTCCAAAAAAAAACTCACTGTAAGTTAGGTCATTGTATACTCCTATATATTCAAATACTCTGTAGCCTAAAAATAAACTATAGTTATCGATATTAGAATATGAGTATAAAATTGTTGATAACGTAATTCCTAAAAAAAAACACAACAAAATAAAAAAAAGATTTTTTGTTTTAAACCAGCTAAAAGTGATTAAATGAACTAACAAAAATCTTCTAGCCGACAACAAAAGAAACGGAATTAGTAAAATTTCGAACAACTTTTTAAGTTTTGATTTAGATAGTGCCAAAAATGAAACTGAAATAGACCCAATTAGATATGAACTATTAATTGAACCCCTTTCAAATCCTATGAAATTGTAATGAAGGAATGATTCAAATAAAAAAGTTACTAAAAAAAAATATATACCTACTCCGTAGCCAATTCTATATTTTCTAACCATAAAATATGTTAAAAATATAATAGAGTAATAGGATAAAGTAGAAGTCCATGTTGATATGTTATAGTCACTCCATAAAGTTGAAATCAACATGTAAAAAATGAATATAATTAATAACCTGTCATGTTTGTTTGATTTAAAGAACAAAAAAGGAAATAAGATAAAAGATGAGAGTAAAACAAATATTTTTGGGATATAAATTGTTTGTAGATTTAATGAATTAGGGATTAATATTAATGGTATTAACACTGAAATAGTCATCAAAAAAAATCCAAATAAGCTATATTGAATTCTCATACTCTTTAGGTGTTCCGCATAATGTGAAGTTAGAAAAATTTGAATTTATTGATTTTACAATATGACCATTCGAAATTAAAACATTGTAGTATGGAGCAACAAACCTCTCAGAGTTAACAAAATAAGATTCATTGTAAAATTTTAAAAATAAATCAACACTTGAAAAAGCGTATAGCCCTGAAGAGCAATAATCACTAATTCTTTGTTTCTCGGTAACTTTACTAACAAGTCCCAAAGAATCCACAAAGCTCCAATGGTTACCATCAGTAATAAATGTCTCTATCAATCCATCACACTTTAAATCCCTACAAACAAAACTATTAAAAGGAATATGACGAATTGTATCACCATTATAAATTAATAAGGGGTCTATTGGATCTATAAAATTTTGACTAAGAGAAGTCAATAGGCCTTGATTAACAGATGACAATTGACCATCCGTTTCTGAAATTTCTACTACTAAAAAAGAAGTAAAACCTAAATCATGACAAATCTCAGAAATCCAAGATCTATCATTGAATTTGGAATTAGCAACAATCAATATTTTTTCATCTCTATTAATGTAGCTTAAAATATGCCAAAGAATTGATTTTTCATTAAAAATTGGAAGCTTGTACTTGACAATTTTATATCCTGCATCAAAAAATCTGGTTGAATTACCAGCTATTGTAATTAAAATCATTTTACGAATTTAAATATAAAGAGGAGTAATGATTAGAAATCTCAAGGAAATGTTTTTGGCGATTTGAGTTATCGAAATGCAAGGGAAGCATTGTGAAAAATAGATGAGATAATCCAGCATACAATTTTTTATTATCTACTTTAAAAATATTTTGGAAAAATTCGATATAATCATGATTAATATTTGTTTTATTTAGAGCAATTACAAAATCATATCCCGCAATTAAACTATGCGCAAACTTTAAAAAATCATAGGATTGAGGCATATAAAAAGAGGCTCCATTTTTTTTATCCGTATAGCCTCTTGGGTCAATGACTTTAATGACCCCACTCCTAAAATCATACATCAAGTTTGAAAAGCAAAAATCTCCGTGTGAAGTAACAAGATATTCTTCATTTTGATCCAAAAAATTTGAAATAGTCTTCTGAATCTTAATTGAATCATTTGAAATATCAAAATCTTGTTCAGAAAGAAGAATAATTCTCTCATTAAGTTTTTCGCTGTAAAAGTTTAATCCATATGATTTTTTTGGTAGGGAATTATGAATTTTAGTAATTAATAGCTTAGAATTTAAAATAATCTCTTTCCAAAAGGAAAAGTCATTTTTTCCATAAATAAATAAATCTGACAACGTAGGTAAAGCAAAATATTCAATTGAATATTGGGCAGTTTTTTCTTTTATATTAAAGTTTTTAGGTGTAGGGCAATTAGATGGTATAATATTTGAAAAAAAATTCAACCAATTCCACTCATAATAAATTTTTGCAATATCATTTGATTTTTTTGTTAAAATTGAATCTTCATTTACGCTAACAGAATTAAAACTTCTATTTTCAAAAAATTTTTTTCTACTGTTATAAAATGTTGAGTAATTACCAAAATCAAGCCAATCATCAATAACTTTTATTTTTAATTTTTCAATCAAATTTGAAATTAATTCAGTTAAGTTATTTGATTCAAATAGGGCTAAGTCAAGTATGTATTTTTCTACCACTAAACAACCACAGAAAATAATTGATTTATCAATGTAATACCAAGATGAATATTTAAATGGTGGAGTAGATGCGTATATTGTGTTTGAAATAATTTCACTATTAATTATCGTATCGCCATAATAAAAAACAAATTCAGAGCAACCCTTGAGGTCTTTTGATAATTTTTTAATTAAACTAAACAAATTTAATTTTGAATCATAATACGAAACATTTGATTGGACTAGTGTAGACTTGTAACCGTCTGGCAACGTAATAATTACTTTATCACAATATTTGATTAATAATTTGTGTTGATAATAAAATAACGGCTTATTTGCTAATGGCAACTCAGTTGGCACTATGTTTCCAAACTCAGTTCTAAGATCATCATTTATAAAATTACTTGATAATATAATTCCTACACGCATTAAATCAGTTTTTTAATTTGAGAATAAGATAATTTTATAAATTCATCAGGCCTAATAGCTTTATCATCTACATAAAAACCCCCTAATCCACACCATGGCTTTCCAAAAATTAATTGGTCGTAAGGGATATTATGCTTTTCTAACCATTTTATTAGTATTGGTGAAGTTTGCATATTTATTTTATTTAGATCACCTTGATGGGTAAACATATTGCGAGCAGTGAACAAGATTATCTCAAACCCCATTTCTTTATATTCAATTATTTTTTTTATGACATCCTCTCTTGGTAGTTTATTTTCATATGAATCTGATGAATTATTAATTGTTATTGTATCATCAACATCAATTACTAACTTTGGATTTTTTGAGATTTTCATTATATAATATTTATTAACCAATTACTTTAAGATTAAACCCAATTTTGTAAAGCTCATCTTTATCTAAAATATTTCTACCATCAAAAACAAATGCTGGCTTTTTAACGCTTTTGTACACCTTTTCCCAATCATAACCCTTAAACTCATCCCACTCTGTAATTATAGCTATTGCATGAGATGAATCCATGGCGATATACGGGTTATCATTAACGTAAATTCGACCTAACCAGTTGTTTATCACATCTTTTGAGTAGCCCTTTTGACTCCACAAATACTGCATGTCATTTTTGATCTGCTCGGCGCTTACCTTTGGGTCGTACACATGAATTTTAGCCTGATTTTCAATTAAATGGTCTGCAATATAGATTGCTGCTGATTCTCTGGTGTCATTAGTGTCTTTTTTAAACGCCCATCCAAGTAATGTAATTTTCTTACCACTTACTGTATTAAAAAGACTCTTTATAATTAAGTCTGCAAAACGCTTTTTTTGATAGTCATTTAGCTTTATAACTTGCTCCCAATAGTTGGCTACCTCATCTAAATTGTAATACTTGCAGAGATATACTAGGTTTAATATGTCCTTTTGAAAACATGATCCTCCAAAGCCTACAGAGGCTTTTAAAAACTTTGGTCCAATCCTTGAATCTGCTCCAATGGCAGCAGCAACTTCATCTACATTTGCCTCTGTAGCTTCAC
>JBELHJ010000069.1:0-9899 GCA_042091495.1 Bacteroidota bacterium | reverse complement strand
AAAAGACCAAAAACTACTGCTGTTAAAGTAATCACAAACCAATTGTCATTTAAAGATTTCATTAATTCAAATTTTGAGCTTAAAAATAGGAATTAGTTTTCAATCACCACATTACAACACACTCTCAAATAAAATCTATTTAATGAGCTCCGCTGTTTTCAATTCATAATTATAGAAAGCACGTCCTAAGGCTGCCAAAAAAGGAATCCCAATAGTATCATATTCATAAATATCGTCATTAAAGATTTGATTTTCATTAACTTCTAAACAAGCACTCAACATAAATGAAAGCCCTTTATGATTGGTTATGTATGCTACATCTGTAACTGTGCCGTAGGCTAGTCCTATTTTATTGTAAATTCTAATTTTTGGAGTCATCTCACCAGTGGTATCACCGTACATAAAAAATTTACAATAACTATCAAAATATAAGTCGCGATCGTAATATGGCTCATTGATTTCAGTAGGGACTCTACTCATCCAGTAACGTAGAAAATTTAAATCTTCATCTTCTAAATTGAATTGATTGTCCTTAGAAAAAGATTCAGGAAAGATAATACGTCTTAAAATACCGTGTAATGCATTTAAAGAAATATAATTTTTTGTTGAGAAATCCATAGAATAAGCCAAATATTCCCCGTTTTTATAAAACCCTTTACCTTTTTTTAAGCCCTTTAAATCAAGTTTAGTATTGTAATTACTAGAAGATAATATAGGCTGATGATACAAAGTATCTAGTGATTCTGAAAAAAAAACCATTTGAGAATTAACCTCTGAAATAGCATTTGATGATAACTTATGAACAATACGTATACCCTCAATCCCTTTTGAATTCAGAGACTGATTTATATAATCTGTCCCTAAAAAATCATACAAATAATTAAAAGCCTCATTATCACTAACCAAAAATATTTTTTTTATTAGGTGTCCAATAGTCAACCAGCCTTTAGAGTGAGTCTTATCAACTGCGCTTAAAACTTGCATTGAATTATCATAAGTTTTAAAAAGCGTTTTGTGATCTATTGCAATGCCTTCAGATTGCAATACACTAAGTTTTTCCAATGCTAAAATTGCAATGGGCAATTTTACAGTACTTGCGGGATAAAAATAAGGCGGTGTACCTTGGGGATATGAAAAGGTCTGAAATTTAGGAACAACTGAATCTTTATTGATAATTTGAGTAAAGTTAACTTGAACATTGAAGTCTTTCCTTTGAGACCAAATGACTTTTAACAATGAATCTGAGCTGTTTTCTATGACTTCAGAAATTAAATCCTTTTTATAATCCTTGCCTCTTTTACATGAAAGTATTGCCTTAAAAAAAAGAATGAGTAAAACTAGATTCCTAAACGTTTTCATATTTTATAAATATTACAATTCAAGGTAATAAAAAACACTGCCTAACTTTAGGAATCCTAAAATTAAGACAGTGCTTTAAATTAAATTATGTCTGGGCTATTTTACCCTGGCAAGATCAGCTTTTGCTACAAAAGCAACGCCTTTTGGGCCTACTACGGTGTATTCATAGTACATCTTGGAATCGTCTTCTGGAATTAAATCTACTTTCCATGAGTCAACATACATGTCTTTCCCTGAAGTTAGTCCACTTCTTGTCGCATCGGTTTTAAAAACATAAACGCCATCAGCACTACTTTCCAATAGCGAAACCGGTTTATTTTTTAAGCCGCAATAATGCGTTAATAATAGATTGCCATCGTTAACATTAAAAATAGTTAGCATTTCTATACCTCCTGTGTTACTTTCCTCAAGTAAGGCACTCCCATTAGAAGTTATGCTGTACTCTAAATTAAACGCAGCAGAGGAATCATCACTTCTATAAAGCGTTCCGGACCATTTCCCTTCCAGTTGTTTCAAAGCTTCAAAATCTGAAGCCGAGTCTAAAGTATCTGCTGTATTGAATGAAAGAAAAACTACAGCAAATAGTAATAAAATTAATCTCATAATTTGTGTTTTAATGTTAGTTTACATAATTATTTAAGTCAAGTTACTAAAAACCAATTAATTATACCTATCTTAAAATGCTAACCTAATATTAAATTTTATGAAAAACATTATTACATTATGTTTTTTGATAACTACTTATCAAATTATATACGCCCAAACGGTATGGAAAATTGCTGACAACCCTGTTTATTTTGCAACCGATCCAGCCGCTAGCGATGATGGCCCAATGCGAATGATTGGAAACCAAGAACACATTAGGGTGTTTCAAAACGAAGACGAATCAATTACCATTGATATGGTAATTTCAAGATCTGGTGAAATGCAACACAGTTTTATTGTCAACGGCGCCTACGCTGGGGACAGTCCCTCAGCCAATTGGGCCTACGGTAACATTGATGATTATGCCAGTTTAAGTTATCAAAGTTCATGGAAAGACATGCACGATAGCAACAACATTAAAATGAAGTTTGATACCCAGCCTAATGCAGTTATCAAAGTAATGCCTTTTGATATTTATATTGAGTATCGTCTTATTGCATATCCTAGAGACGATAATAAAGGCATTGATGGAGATAGTAATTATTTTAACTATACAACCTCAGATGGAAATTGGGGGAAATCCAATTTTGCGCACCTTAGAGGAGGTGCTGGTGATGAAGTGTCCTCAGATACTTTTACATTTCATACGTCTACTAATACCAAGTATTGGCCTTTAAATAATGACGGTTATGACAATATTAGAATTGTAAAAAACAGCGCAGACGATCCCAATAGCCCCTACAATCATGATGCTATCACAGAAGGTGTTCAGATTTCAAGACTAAATACGCTAAGTGGAGATAGTAATGACAATGGTTTAAAAAACCTCTTAGATGTTAATTATGAAAATGCAATGTTAGGTAATTCGGGAAAAATGCTCATGTTTGCTCGTGTACCTCATGATTTAGATCTAGAAACAGAACTACAATATATACCTGATTGGCACTGGAAACACGATTTAATTACGTTATACCAGTCTATGTTAAAAGAAATTGGTCAAGGACAATTTGGCAATCGTTTTAAAACATTGGTAGCTATAGTAAATCACAGTTATGAAAATGAAACAGACTCATACGAAACCGAATTAATTACAGAAATGCAAATACTAGATTGGGGTGCTGCCAATGATAATGGAGACTATAATTTTGAATATGTAAGAGGTAGTGGTGAAGGCAATTCAGAACCAGGAAGCGATGAGGATGGAATTCATTACAATGATACAACAAACGGATATGGAGGTTTGTTAAGATACAATACAGGTAACGGCTCTAAGGGCTATCGTTTAGATCAAGTTTCTGAAAATCCAGATCATTATGGGACTTTGGGCACCAATGCCGTAGACATGTCTATGAACACTGCTGCTGGTAATCAAGGTGCTGTTGCAGATTTTACATTAGCCTCGGGCGTAAACACTATTGCAGACGGTTATAATAGCACCGTAATTGGCGCCTATAACACCACAGATCCTAATGCAGAAGCTAGTAACTTTAGTTTATCAAACCGTGCCTTTGTAATTGGTAATGGAGACGATACAGCCCGTTCTGATGCCATGACTGTTTTATTTGACGGTACAACGACTGTAGCTGGAGAACTTACCGTAAATTCTGATATGCGATTAAAAACCAATATCATCTCGTTAGGAGCTACGCTTGCCAATGTTTTACAAATAGACGGTAAATCCTACAACATGAAACGTGATGCACAACAAAAAACCAAGATAGGTTTATTAGCTCAGGACATTCAAAAAATCTATCCTGAGTTAGTATCGGAACAGAATGGAATTCTTTCTGTTAACTATCAAGGGCTTGTACCTGTTTTAATCAACGCCATTAAAGAACAACAAACGCTTATTGATAAAAACAGTAAACTAATAGAAAAGCTAATAGAAAAACAATGCGATTAATTTTAACACTATGTCTATCGTTATGCTGTTTTATTCCGTCTGTTGCTCAAACCATCTGGAACTCTAATACGGTTACCTTTAACAAAGTAGCTTTAGAAGATGCAGACCCAATTACACAGCATGTCATTTTAACAAGAGGAGAAAACAAAGGCATTTATAACAGTGCCTCAGAAACGGTGTGTACTAGTATAAGTCCAATGGATACAGAATGGGCAGAGGGAACAACTGCAGATTGGTCAAACCTGGTATTTGAGAGTTTTAGCAATGGTGTAGGATTAGGTAATAATGGGTTTAGAGCTCCTGAAAACACACCTTTAGTTTTACACTTAATTACAGACGATATTTACATTGATATCACATTTACATCTTGGGGTAGTAATGGCAGCTTTACTTATGAACGTGCTTCTTCCGCAGAAGAAAATAATAGTAAATCATTATTAAACATTGGACCAAATGGCCGTGTTAATATTTTTGATAACAGTGCCATTCACTTAGACGGCTTGACTATGAATGCTGGTATCTCTACATCACTTGTTGGGGCTCTAAATATTTCAAAAATAAGTGAATCCTTAAGTGAAGGTGACAACTCAAGCATTCCTAAATATTATGAAGCCACACAAGGAATTTCAAATTTTCCTGGAAGTGTAAGTATTTCTTACACCGATGAGGAGGTTTTAGGTTTTGAGGAAGCGCTTCTGGTTATTGAAGCCCAAAATAATGCTGGAGAATGGGTGGTATTAGATGGTTCTATGGTAGATGAAGATAACAATAGCGTAGCCTCCTGGAATGGTGACCTAAGCTTTAAACGTATCACCCTATCATCAAGCGATGCTTCATTGTCTATAGAAACCATTTCTGGATCTAATGATATTAGCGTATATCCTAACCCAACCATGGAAAGCATTACCGTTAATGGATTTTCAAATAATATTCAAGCTCAAATTATTAATATTAATGGGCGTGTAGTTATGAAATCCACATCGCCAAAAATGAATATGAGTTCACTGTCTAAAGGTATGTATATACTTAATGTAAAAGATGCTAATCATAAAACAGGGTCTTTTAAAATCATCAAAAAATAATTTTTATAAACTTATTTAAAAAAGCCACACTTTAAAAGTGTGGCTTTTTTAATGACATTAAATAATTAAATCCATTTAATTGGCAGTCTGTTTATTAAGTGCCATGGCAAAACAAATAGGTATGGCTAAAAATGTGATGAAAATATAGTCGTTCCCGGGTAAATCAATGCCTGGTGAAATGACACTCGCCGTAAAATAGATAATGATTGGCAATAACCCTATCAATGCCCCTGCTAACATGAGATTAAGCCCTGTTTCACTTCTAGCTTCAGGAGTTGCTCCAGCATATTTTTTAATAAGGGTAATTAATGAGCCTAGAAAATAAAAAATAATGGTCACACCAAAAATTAATCTAAGTATCATGTTGAATGTCCCTGAACCATCAGGCCGCACTATACTTAAAATACAGACTAGAGCAATAACAACTAAAGCCGGTATAAATAAAAATTTTGGAATTTTAGCTTGAGGTGGAAACTCTAACATATAGGCCATCATAAAAGCAAATGATAATAATACTATTGATGTTGAAATACAATTAACCAAAGTTTTTAAAAAACCAGGTTCTAGGTAAGGCCCGTCAAAGAATATAAACCCAAAACATAAAACAAATATGGTAAATGCTTTAGTCAAAGGAGAATCATTTTTACGAAACATAAATAGACCTATAAATACAAACAATAATCCCATAATAAATCCAACATTATTCAAAGATTTATCAGTATCTGGGAGTTCAGAAAAGGTTAGTTCTAATGAAACAGATTCACCATCTCTATCAACAACATAGATTCTCTTGTCACCAATATTGGGTCTAGAACGCTTTGACAAAGCTTTATTATCATTTTGATCAATCCCTCCATTTGTAATTATAACATCCCCTAATTCAAACCCCGCTGATGAAGCAGGCCCATCTTCATCCAAGTTTATAATCTGATTGTTGTCTCCGGTTTGAAATCCTCTGTAGGTATAATTTGAAGAATCCATTTTCCCTAAAATCCCCCATAAAATAAATAGCCCGGCTAATAAATAAAACCCCTTTTGAGGTAAAATTTCATAATATTTCATTTGATAAAGTTTTAGTAGTTAATTTTAATTTGACGCTAATGCCATTTCAGCTTGCATGGATGAGGGATCAAAATTATGCCATTCTTTTACTATCCTTCCATCGCCCCATTGAAATCCAATGTGTGCGGGTACTTGAAGTGCTTTACCGCTATTTTTTCCAGTAGCTTTCCAGGTAAACCATACCTGAGACATGGTTGTTTCTGGATAGCCATTGTTGGCAGGATAAGTTATGGTTTGTACCCAGAGGCCAAGATCTTCACCGCCTTCATCATCAGCAAAACTTAAAGTGATGTTATCAAAATTTTCATGCTGCATAGTTATCAATGCTGAGATCTCATCAACCCCTGCAGCTTCAACACTATTCATATAAATCTCCAAATCTGGAGACCATAATGTTTTAAGAGCAGCAACATCATTATTAAGATAATTCTGAAAATGAGCCCTTAAAGCCATAGACTTATCATCATCAAAAGTGACTTGAATCCCACAATCTTGAGGTTCTGGTTGGTTGCAGTTCAATAAAAATCCACAAAGGATCAGATAAAATAATTTTTTCATAATCTGTAAATTGTTTTAGTTAAATGCTTAATTTACAATATTTTACGAACTAAGATAAATTTTGAGTTTTATTTAATTATTAAAAACTATAACACATGAAAAACATATTAGTAATGCTAGGTATTATATTACTTAGTTTCAGTTGTCAAAATCAAACTAACACAGTTGAAAATGCAAATCAAGTGGGTACTATTGAGGCTAATGATTCGAAATCTATAGCCGCAAGAGATTTTTCAAATGCCTACACCTCAAATAATTTACTGAGTGCCAAAGTACTATTTACTGAAGACGCTGTATTTAAAATTAACGATGCTGAAATGTCATTCGATGATATGGCTGCAGGTTTCACTGCAGGCCATAATTATTTTGATAACATAAGAAATGACGATAAACACATTTACACCATGCATTATGACGAAGGTGATAATGCAGGAAAAACATTTACCAATATGTGGTATGTCTGGAAAGGCATTAGAAAAGACAATGGCGAAGAGTTAATTGTAAAGGGCTACGCCTATTTTGCTTGGCGTGGTGACAAAGTTTATGAAATGTATAATGCTTTTGACCCTACTTTATACACACAAGCTATTTTAGAACAACAATAAATAATAACTAATCTTAAAAACAAAAATTATGCAACTTCAAAAAGATGTCTCAAAAGTAAGATCTCACGACGCTATTGTTGGCCTTATGTATCTTACCTCAGCAATTTTAGCACTTCAAGTTAATATCCATTTTATTTGGATAGCTGTTTCGGTAGCAGGACTTCAAATTATTAGTCCAATTACCAAATTCTGTCCGGTTTACTTTATCTTAAATAAATTAATGCCAGACTCCACACCAATCCAGAATGGGAAATAAAATTAAAAAAGGCTCTTGAATTCAAGAGCCTTTTTTACTATTCTAATTTTGTAGAGAGGTCTGGTTTAAAAAGTAACTTTTGTGCCAGATTGCCCCATAATTCAATGGCATCTCCAGCAGTTTGCCAATCATCATCCCAAGCATCATATCCAAACATATCGTTGTATGCCTCTTCAACGGATTGGTCTTCTTCTAAGCCAGTCCAGACACCGCTGCCATCACCGCCATGCTGGTCATAGCCATAAATAATAGCAAACTCTCTGGTATTACCTCCATTAGCCATTTTAAATACCGCTCTGTTGCCAGTATATTCAAGTTCAGCCATTAACATCGCTAAACGCTCGTGTACTTTTAGGAAATCAGCGGTCTTTCCAGATTTAACAACGACTCTATTTTGTTGGTAAAATTTATTAATCTTAGTGTTTTCTGGCCCCCAACCGTATGAGGCGCCTTTGAAAATGCGCCAAGTTTGTTGACCACTTTCTTTAGCAATATAAGGCCCTACATTTTTTCTCCAGTATGCAATTTCTTCAGAATGATCAATGTCAAAAAAAGCACGATCTTTTCTTGTCATCCATCTTTCATAAGTGCCAGTATTTGGGCCATTTACCACTTTAAATGCAAAAATTGCGGTCTCAGGAGTAGTATTCCATTTTGCGGTTTTTTCTTTAACTGCTTTCTCAAAAGCCTCAACTTTGCCTTCTTTAGGCGTGTACTCATAGGAGATCCAATACTCCCCATTTCCCCATGTTTGTGCACTAAGGTTAGCACTTACTAATAAACTAAGTGTAATTAATAATTTTTTCATTGTTGTAATAGTTTTAAGTTTAATTAGTTCTTAAACTACAAAAAATAATACTTTTTTATGGGTTTCGATTGAAATTTTACATTTTAATAACCTAGTTTTCAATAACTTATATTGTTACGATATAATTTATTAATTTCAACAGCAAAGATTGTTGGTATGAGACTTGTTTTTTTAATGTTCTTGTTCTGTTCATCGTTCATTGTATCTGGACAAACTATTTTACCACTTAAGGAACGTGCTAAAGTAATTGAAGCTATTCAAGAAGATCGGCTTAATAATTTATTGCCACAACTCATGTCTAAAACCAATTTAGATATGTGGGTGATTGTTACCAGAGAGTACAATGAAGACCCTATTATTAAAACCTTACTTCCTCCTACCTGGCTTAATGCCAGAAGACGTACTATCCTTGTTTTTAGTAAGGATTCTAAATCTAATAAAGTAGAGCGGGTAGCGTTAACCCGCTACGCCTTTGGAAGATTTTTCCCCTCAGTATGGGATAAAACCAACGAGCCAGACCAATTCAAAGCGCTAGCTAACTATATTGTTTCCAAGCAACCTAAACGTATTGGTATTAATAGTTCTGAAACCTACGGATTAGCCGATGGATTGGCCTATACCGATTATAAAGCCTTATACAATGCCCTGCCTAATAATTACAGAAAACGCTTAACTTCAGCACAACCCCTAGCTGTAAGTTGGATTGAAACAAGAACTCCTAAGGAAATGATTCTTTTTCAACACTTATCAGAAATTACACACAATATCATTAAAGAGGCATTTTCTACAGAAGTGATTACCGTTGGAGTAACTACCACTGAGGATGTGGTTTGGTGGATGCGTGAAAAAATTCGGAGCATGGGATTAACCACCTGGTTCCATCCAACAGTTGACGTGCAACGCAATGAAAACAGTGATTTATATGCTTTTGATGGGCAGCAAAAATTGGATGTTATTTTACCTGGTGACCTGCTTCACTGTGATATCGGTATTAATTATTTAACCTTAAAAACAGACTGCCAACAACTGGCCTATGTTTTAAAAGCTGATGAAACAAAAGCTCCAAATTATCTAAAAAAAGCCCTGGCGGAAGGCAATAAAGTACAAGACATTTTTACCGCTAATTTTAAAACCGGAAGATCAGGAAATGTAACCTTAAAATTAAGTTTAGAACAAGGAAAAGCTGCTGGTTTTAGACCACAAATTTACACCCACCCTTTAGGTACATTCGGGCATTCTGCAGGGACTACTTTTGGAATGTGGGACGCGCAAGAGGGGGTCCCTGGCTCGGGAGACTATCCGCTGCAAGTTAATACTGCTTATGCTATTGAACTTAACACCAAAGTTTATATAGAACCTTGGCAAAAGGACATAAGGGTCATGTTAGAAGAGCCTGGTTTCTGGGGCGAGAATGGCTTCAGATACATTCATGGCAGACAAACAGAATTTATCTTGGTGGGTGCTCAAAAAAGACACCTTAGGGATTAGTTATTTCTACTTCATAGCATAAATAACCGGCGCACCTATAATACCACTTACACAGTAGGTATTAGTCAAAGCTACCAGCTCACCAAACATGGCTGCGCGTTCTTGACCCAATTGCATATGAGCTTGAGCCCCT
>JBELHJ010000068.1:0-10317 GCA_042091495.1 Bacteroidota bacterium | reverse complement strand
CTGAAAACTTAAAAAGGGGAGTTTATTTTTTAATTATAAAAGAAAAAAATATTTCGTTCAAATTAGTTAAATCTTAGGCTTTAAAGGATATTATTTTAAATAATTTTTTGAATATCCTTCTTAAAATAGTAAAAAAGAAATTGAACAAGTAAAAGTATAATGAATAAATATCTGCTATTATTAAGTCTTGTTTTAATGTTTTATTCGTGTAAAAATTCAAAACATAATAAACACATTTCAAAGGTAATTGAGACAAATATTCAAACTAAGCCAAATATAATTGTTATTGTTACTGATGATGCAGGATATGTAGATTTTGGTTTTATGGGTTCTGTAGATTTACAAACTCCTGAAATTGATAAATTGGCTGAAAGTGGCGTGATATTTACTGATGCTCATGTAAGTGCTACTGTATGTGCTCCATCTAGAGCTGGACTTTTGACTGGACAATATCAACAGCGATTTGGATTTGAAGCTAATGGGACTGGTTTTGGGAATTCTGGAGATTTAGGATTAGATGATAATATTGAAACATTAGCAGAAGTTTTGAAAAAAAACAATTACAAAACTATTGCAATAGGAAAATGGCATTTAGGAGGCTCTATAAGTGACCATCCAAATAACAGAGGTTTTGATGAGTTTTATGGATTTATAGGTGGAGGGCGTTCGTATTTTCCAATAAAAAATCCTTCTAAGAAATTAATGTTACAAAAAAATGGTTCAAAAGTTAATTTTGAAGGCTATCTAACAGATGCTTTGGGTAATTTTTCTGTAAATTCTGTAGAGCAAAATAAGGACAATCCATTTTTCATGTATTTGGCCTATAACGCCGTGCATACTCCAATGGAAGCAAAAGAAGAGCATTTAGAAAAATTTAAAGACCATCCTAGACAAACATTGGCGGCAATGACCTGGTCCTTAGATGAGAATATTGGTAAACTTCGCCATAAACTAGATGAGTTAAATATCCTTGACAATACTTTAATTTATTTCATAAGTGATAATGGTGGAGCTCATAACAACAGCTCTAATATGGGGCCATTAAAAGGATGGAAAGGAAATAAATTTGAAGGTGGTCATCGTGTTCCTTTTGTAATTAGCTGGACTGGGAAAATACCTAAAAACCAAAAATTTGATGGGTTGACATCTTCACTTGATATCTTTTCAACTTCTCTAGCTGCCGCTAAAATTGATAATACAACTAATATATCATTAGATGGAGTAAGTCTATTACCTTATTTAATAAATAAAAAACAAGGTAATCCACACGACAAACTATTTTGGAGAAAGCTTGAAGAAGCGGGAGTTAGAGTAGATAATCATAAGCTGATCAGATTAAAATATTTTGGATACACTATGTATGATTTGGATCAGGATTTAGGGGAAACACAAAACCTCTCAAAATCTAATACATTGAAATTAAATAAATTGATTGAAGAATTAGAGCAATGGGAAACAGAAATGTCGGAACCTTTATGGTTTGAAGAAAAAGGATGGATGGATGTAACCTATAATATTCATAAACAACTGATGCAAAATAAAAAAGTAACTCAAAAAGAACCAAAAGGTAAGTTGTATTCTAATGCTGATTAAATAATATTTGAAATGAACAAAACATTTTTATTAGTATTATTAGCTAATTCAGCATTAATTTTTAGTCAAAATTTAATTGTAAATGGAAACTTTGAAAGTACAGCTGTTGGACCAGTACATTTGCCATGGGATGGATATAACAATCAGATTCTTAAAGATGATATATTAACTACAAAAGCCGGTAATATAAATAATAATGCAGGTTCCCTTTTTCAGGTTATTAATGTTACTTCTGGAACAATTTATCATTTGACCTTTGATTACAGGTGGGTTTCTGGAGCTACAAATTATAACATGGTAGTTAACGTAAAAGATGGTGCAACGGGTGGCTCGAATATTGGATCTGGTCTTGTACTGAACACTACACCAGATGTTTGGCATACTGGTGAATATTCCTTTACTGTACCTCCTGGTGTTTCACAAGTGAGACCTATATTTTGGAAAGCAAACGGTAACAGACCATTAAGGTTGGATAATGTTACTATTTTAGAAGATGGTGTTTCTCAACCTTCACTAGTTGATCCTGAAACTCCAACCAATGCTCAACCTTTAGGAGTTTCTGGTGATTGGGCTTTAGATTTCAGTGATGAATTTAATGGTGAAGCAGGCGATCCTTTAAATCCTTTAAAGTGGATGAAAAGTGTAAGTACTTCTTCAAGAACCCCTAGACCTTTTCAGGAAATCGATGATTGGTGGTGGAGAGAGGATCATGTGAGTTTAAATGGAGTTGGACAATTAGAATTAAAGGCTTCAAAATTCGATAGTAATACTATGTATTGTGGGAGTGTAGAAACCAGAAACCTTTATGAGCCACAATATGGATTTTTCGAAGCGCGAATAGAAATTGCAAATACCCAAAAAGGAAATCATACAGCTTTTTGGTTACAGGGACATAACATGGGCAATGTTGATGGAACAGGAAATGATGGTGCAGAAATAGATATTTTTGAATCGGCTTGGGTAACTAATACAACAAAAGCAGTTGTACATATAGATGGATATGGCAATAACCGTCAGGCAAACACAAAGCCATATAATACACCAAATCTTCATACAGGTTACCATATTTTTGGACTCTTATGGACTGAAACTTCCATGGAAATTTATTACGATGGCGAACTAAAAGTAAGTTTCAATGGTATGTGGGTGCCACAAGTGCCTGAATGGTTATGGATATCTGTTGGAGCAAGTTTTGGAGACGGTGAATTTCAACTTCAACCAGTTGGTTTTCTCTCTGAAGCAAAGGTAGATTGGATACGTGCCTATAAACCTCTTGGAGGTTTGTCCAACAATGAAATAACAAAAAATGATGACTTTGTTTTATACCCCAATCCAGTGCAAAATTATCTGAATATTAGAAGTGATAAAAATAATTACGAAGTAGTTATTTATGATCAAAATGGGAGAATATTAATTGAATCTCGACATTCTAAAATAGCGACTATAAACGTAAGCCACTTTACTCAAGGGGCTTATTATGTTAAAGTTATTTATGATGACAAGGTTAAAATTAAAAAGTTGTTAATTAATAAATAAATTTAAATCAAGTATTTTATGAAGTATACTCACCGGGCTGTATAATAACAACATTACCCTGCCTCAGACCCCAATTGTAAAAATATACTTTGTATATAAGTACTGTAATTATTAGTAAGATTGTTAAGCTAATTCTATCAAATTAAAATATAAGTTTAAAAATAGATGTGTTAAATAAGCGTTTTTCAAAAAATAATAAAACTGCCAAGAGAAATAATTACCAAATTTGATTATTCTCCCAGCCTAAACTAGCGTTTCAAATTGTAAATAAAATTACTTCCTAGTTAGTGCTATAATACTGTCAATTTATTTTTATTGAATTGAAAATCGTCCAAAAAAAAACATCCTTGCGACAAGAATGTTTTTTATCCCAACTATGAATTTTATTTAATCCTTTATAAATCTATAAGATTGCTCCTTATCTTCAATAGTTGTTTTAATAATGTAAACTCCACTATTAAAACTTGGAATTTCAATTATGTTACTGGGTTCGTTAATATTTAACATTTCTTGACCCAATGAGTTAAAAATAGCAATGTTTTGAATTTTCTTTGCTGACATTAGTTGTAGCTTTTCTTTTGCTGGGTTGGGGTAAAAGATAAAGCCAAAATCCTCTGTGTTATTTACACCTAGGCCAGCATTATTAAACAAACTGACATTGTCAATTACTCCTGCGCCATCATGCCAATCACTAACTATACTAAATTCAGCTCCTGTAATGTCATTCGCTATATCAATAATGGCATATTGTGTTGCCCAAACACCTGCGGCGAAATCCTCAATAACATTATTGTCTGGCACCGTTTGGTCACTAGCATCTCCCCAAGAATTGTATACTAATTTGACGATTTCACTTCCGCCTGGTGCATCTTTTAATGTTGCTCTGGCTCCAACCCATTGCGATCTTTGATCTTTAAAACTCCAACTTAATGTATAATTTCCTGCAACTAAATTTAAAGGATCATGAGTTAAAGTCGTTTGGTCTTTCCTTCTTTGTATAATTACTGCACGATTAGATCCTTCAACAGAGCCCGAAGCTTGACTACAATCGGCTTTTTTGCATCCAAATAGTTGAGTACCACCTGTTCTCGTATAACCAGCTGGAGGTTCAAATGGAGGTGCACTCTCAAAAGAAGGGTCAGTAAGATGTTCCTGTCCGTAACTTAAAAAAGCTATTGTGATACTTAATAAATAAGGTAAAAATGTTTTCATATCATATATTTAATTGTTTATTATCATTTTAAAAGGCCATAACTTATAAGCTTAGTTCTAGATTTGGTGTTTTTTTAAATTAATCTTTTGGCTTTAGAGAAATATCATCCAAATAAATAACGGGGCCACTGTTCCACAGAATCAGCCGTAATTCAGATGTTTTTGATGGAACTGCTACTTCAAAAACTGACTCTTCCCAATCATTAGTTTTTGGTAGATTGTCAGATATAAAAAATCGTTTGTTGTCAGCATTATCTTTAATTGCTATTTTCATATCAGCAGTGTTGTCTTGCCATTTTGAAAATAGTTTTAGAATATATGTTTTCCCTGGTTCAACATCGATAATTTGCGTAAAAGCTGAACTTCCTTTACGTAACTTTCCAGAATTAAAACCAGTAACCGGGTCAGTTTGATCAGTCCAAACTGCATCTCCATTATATCCTTGCCAACCATTAGGAAATGCAGGCCAAATTTTCCAGTCGGGTGTTTCATAGGATTGGTAAGTACCCCCTTCAAAATGTCCATTGAATACTAATTCATTGTCGTCAGGAGGCGGGATATATTCGGTGTCTGATCCTAAACCAATATTAGCATTTGGCTTGTGTTGTGCATAAAATTGTCCGAGAGGAGTAATATTTCCTTCCTCATCAAACAATCTTGAGCTTGCTAAGGGTGGTCTGCTGGAGTCACTGTCATCAAACCAACAATATCTATAAACCCAATCAATACCATCAAGCGCAGGTAAAATTTCTTTCATAAATTCAAGAACGACTTCTTGGGAGTGCCTATTGTCTTCGTCTTTTGCAGCGGACCAATCAGCTACAGCAAATTCCGTTATCCAAATAGGACGTTTATTAAACTGTTCGTAAGTAAGTCTTAATCGGTCCATGAACTTTGAAACATTTGGATTTGGATAATAATGAAACCCGATGTAATCTACTCTGTAATTTAAAGCATCTGCTCTTTCCATGAACTCTAATAGCCACTCATTATTGTAGCCTGGTCCGCCAACTGAAGGCGAAACAATTGGCAATCCTACTTGCTCAATTAAAGGCCAGGATTCAATAGCTTGATCAACAGACATAAATGCTTGATCATGATTATCGGGTTCATTAAAAGCAAGTATATAATGTAACTTCCCTTCGTTTTTTAACTGAATCATTTCTTGGACTTTTTCTTCAGTTACACTTGCGGGTCCCCAAAACATAGCAACATGTTCTGTTCCAGAAGGAATCTCTTCCCTCTCATCGGTCCCCCAATGATAAAACCAATGAGGAGCTATTTCGCTTGTTTTGTGAGACCATCGTGGTGCCCTATAGGAATATGCTACACCCTTTTTATTGACTGCAGTTTCATCTTGAATATTTAATTCCGGAGATTCAAAATCACCAATAACATTTTCCTCACAACTATAAAGTGTAAGAGAAACAATAAATAATAAGCAAACAAATTTTTTCATTTTAATTTGATTTAGTTTCTATTTCCATGCTGAGTTTTGTGTCAAATTCGGATTTACATCTATTTCACTTTGTGGGATTGGAAATGACAATGTTTTACCACCTAAAAATTGAGGGCTATAAGGACCTATTAAATCCGATGATGCTCTATTGATCGCTTCTTCCATCTCTCCCCATCTTTTTAAATCCATAAATCGTAAACCCTCAAGTGCTAACTCAACTCTTCTCTCATGACGCACTAAATCAATCATTTGCTGTTGGTTTAAACCAACGCCCTCGACCTCATCTACTGTTGGCATATTAACACGTACTCTAATAGTATTGACTAATTCTCGAGCCTCTGATAAATTACCTGTTTCAGCAAATGCTTCTGCTCTCATCAATAAAATATCAGCATAACGAATCAAATAAAAATCTTGAGATCCTTCAGTCCATGGTGAATTCCCATAAGTATCATCACCGAGTCTGATATATTTCCGTTGACCGTATTTTGTTTCTAAATTTTCTGAAAATATTTTTGGAATATCTTTATTATAAATATCGTTTTTAAAGAAGAAGTTTGCTATTGCTCTTGGATCTCTATTTAATTTTTTATTTGTAGCATCATATAATGGAGACTCTGAAATTGGCAACCCATCCAAACAATAATAATCATTCACCAAATTAGGCATTGGCTGTTGGTCAACTTTTGGACTTGCTAGATATGTTGCAGAAAACATTTCGCCATTTCCTGTATCATCTCCTCTCAAAAATCTAATCGCAAAAACAATTTCAGATGAATTTTCACCATCAAGTGAGAACAACTCTGCATAGTCATTATGTAAAGAATACCCTAAACCCATAGCTTTTTCGGTTAAATTGATCACACCAAATTCACCGCTGTATTCGTGGTTATACAATTGGACTCTGGCAAATAGTCCATAGGCCGCGCCTTTTGTAGCATAGCCAAACAACTCATTAGCATATGAATTAGGTAAATGCGTTACGGCAAATTTTAAATCTGTAACTATTTGATTATTTATTTCAGCATATGTATTTTTTGGTACATATGATTCAGCAACAGACTGGGTTGTTAAAATCAATGGCGCATCTTCAAAATAAAGAGCAAGATTAAAATTAAATAATGCCCTTAAAAAATAGGCCTGTCCAAGAATTTTATTTTTAGATTCTAAATCAATCAAATCATCGGAAATGGCATTGACATTTTCTATTATGGCATTAACTCTTGATATTCCTTGATATGAACTATTCCATATTCCTTCATACCACCAATGTGCTGCATCCATTGTTCCTTCCATATGTTGTCCTGGACCTTCCCACTCCCATGCGTTGTAGGCATTATCACTTAAGCCATCGTAGCATGGAATACCCTGCCCGCCATTTAAGTTTCCACCATACAATGCCTTAGTTTGCAATGTAGAATAAACGCCATTAAGAGCTAAATACGCATCAGACTCACTTTTCCAAAAATTATTCTCAGCTATTGAAGTTAACGACGATTTTTCAAGAAAATCATCATTACACTGAACAAATAATAATACCATTAGTATTAAAAAAAATACTTTTTTCATTTTTTAAAATTTGACATTTATGCCCATAGTTAACGTTTTATACAGAGGAACACCCCTGTTGCTTTGAGATCCATTTGCCCGTTCAGGATCAAAGTGTTCTAAGCCAGTATATGTTATTAGGTTCTGCGCACCTACAAAGATTCTTAATTTACTTATATCAATTTTTTGAGTAGCTTCTTTAGGTATGGTATACCCTATTTCAATATTTTTTAATCTTAAATATGAAGCGTCTTGAATATAAAATGATGATACCTCGTCATTATTTTGACCTCCAATTCTTGGCAAATTAATACTTGGGTTTTCGGGTGTCCAACGGTCAATCCAATATGATAATACGTTACTCCTATTGTCATTAATAGGTAGATTTCCATTACCCATCAACAATCTATCAACTCCGCTTACACCTTGAAAATTAAAGTTTAAATCTAAACCCTTATAATCAATAGATCCATTGAAGTTAAAGAGTAATTCTGGGTGTGGATTACCAATTATTGTTCTGTCTTCTGCATCTACAATTCCATCAGGAATTCCATCTGGCCCAGAAATATCTGCATATCTAAGGTCTCCTGGCGCAGTTTGAGTATTCCCAAATTGTTTTGGAGAATTTAAAACCTCATCCCAATCTGAGAATACACCAATGGCTTTATAACCATAGTATGCTTTAAATGGCTCACCAATTCGTATGATATCAATATTTCCAATAGTTTCTTCTCCACCAGCTCCTAATCCAGTAACTTCATTATTTAAAAATTTGGTGAAATTTGCTCCAATACTGTATTTAATACTTTTTATATTTCCAGTGTGGATAAATGCAAATTCAAGTCCTTCATTTACCATAGACGCAGCATTTTGTGCTGCCAAATTTGTTATTCCAATTGTGGAAGGTATTGGAAACTTACCATATAGTATATCATCGCTATCTCGCTTAAAATAATCAACAACAATTTCTAATCGGTTCTTAAACATCCCAATATCCAAACCAATGTCATACTGGGTTGTTTCTTCCCACTTTATTGTAGGATTTGCTAATCTTGTAACGCCAACTCCAACTACGGTAGTATCATTACCAAGTACATAGTCTAAATTAGGATTGTATGTTTGCTCATAAATGTAATTACCTATTCTGTCATTTCCACTTATTCCCCAACTGAACCTAAATTTCAGGTTATTTATAAAGTAAATATTTTTAAAAAAATCTTCTTCAGAAATGCGCCACCCTATTGAGGTAGACGGAAAATTTCCATATTTCATCCCAGGACCAAATTTGACTGATCCGTCTCTTCTAAGGTTGAATTCAGCAAGATATTTTCCTTTGTAAGAATAATTAATTCTACCAAAAAAAGACTGATAACTTTCTTCATTAGCGCCGCCAGAAACTGACGGATCAAGGACACCACCAGAATTGAATTCTTCAAGGTTATCTGTTGGGAATCCACCAATAGAAGCTAAAAAGCCATCATTTTTTGCGTAGGTAACAGAATGACCTAAGAGGAGTTCAAAATTGTGATTTTCATCAATAATTTTTTTAAAACGTAAAATGTTTTCATTTAATAGTAAATAATTAAAGTTTGTACTATTTGATAAATTGTTTATCGATGAAACAATTACAGGATTTCCCTCCCAATCATTTTGAGACTGCGTTGGACTAAAATCTGAAACGCTACTGTATATAACATTTGCACTACCGCTTGTTTCAAAGGTCAAAGCATCAGATAAATCAAATGTCAACCCAAAGCGTTGACTAACATTTATTTTATCGCTTTCCCAATTTCCAAGATAAGCTCTTCTTATAGGATTGTTTGTTTGAAAAGAATAATTTGTGTTTTCGTAAGCACCATCTACAACACCATACTCACCGTTACTATAATAAGCAGGAATTGTAGGAGCTGCTCTTTGAAATTGATAAATAATTCCATTATTACCTGTCAACGCATTTTGACCACCAGTTGGACCTTCCCTATCAGTCCAAAAAGCATTTGTCGTTGTATTAAATTTAAGCCATTCTTTAATTTGAGAATTTAAATTAAAACTTATGTTATATCGGTTCGATCTAAATTTGCTTTTTATGATTGATTCTTGTGACAAGTAACCTAATGAAAACCTGTATGTAGTCTTTTCATTGCCACCAGTTAATGACAAATGATGGTTGTTTATAGGGGCATCGTGAATTACATTTGATACCCAATTTGTGTTTGCGAATTGATCCGGCATTGAACCTGTTCGAATGGCTTCTAGTTGTGTTTCGTTATATCTTGGCGTATATGAAGGGCCATCTTGGTTTCTGAATTTTTCATTTATCAAAGTCGAATAGTCAACTGCTCCTAAAAATTCTGGAAGTACAGTTGCAGATTGGATACCAAAATAATTATTGTAGTTTACCTCAAATTTATTTTTTTCACCGCTTTTTGTTGTTACCAGTACAACACCGTTAGCACCTCTAGCACCATATATAGCACTTGCAGAAGCATCTTTTAAAACTGATATACTTTCAATGTCGGAGGGTGCCAAGTTATTAAATGCTGTAAGATCACTGTATTGAATATTATCTATAACAACCAAGGGTGTACTATTCCCAAAAGTTCCAATTCCTCTAATGACAATTGATGACCCGTCATTACCAGGACTTCCAGACGACTGTGTTAGTTGTACACCTGCAAATTTTCCATACATTAATTGGCCTGAGTTAGTTACTGGTTGATTTACTTGATCTTTGAAAGTTACAGTAGCAACAGCACCCGTAAGATTAACTTTCTTTTGCTGACCGTAACCAACAACCACAACTTCGTCAAGTTCACTATTGTTTTCACTAAGTGTAACATCAATTATGTTTTTACCTAGTACTGCTATTTCTTTTGTTGTATAGCCTAAATATGAAAAAACTAGAGTGGCATCTTGAGCAACTAATATTGAGTAATTCCCGTCAAAATCTGAAACTGTACCTTGAGAAG
>JBELHJ010000067.1:9221-10602 GCA_042091495.1 Bacteroidota bacterium | reverse complement strand
CATTAATCTGGTTTTCTCGACCAAAAAAAAGATGACTTTCATTAGGTTCAAAAGGCCTTAATCCCACGAAAGGATTAATGAATTTTTGGTTAGACATTTGTTAGTTTATTATTAACTTAAATTAACAAAAAAAAATAATAACACCCTAATAGTCAATGTTTTATTTTTTAATGATATTAAATAATTTATTTAATTCTTGATCTGAATTATTTTTCAAGTTTGATGTCCAAAGTCTATAATACTTATAATTATTATTTTTAGCTACATCACACCTTTTTATATCATACAAGTAATCTTCATAATCACCGTGTAATATTTTACCATCAATATCTATTAGAATAGAAAATGTTGAATTATTTAATAGTATGTCATATGTAAAACCACCTAACGAAAAATTATTTTCATAATTAAGTTCTTCACCAGTAATCAGCTGTATTTGAATGATTAAATAGTTTGAAAAAGATTTTAATGTTTTTTGATTATTCCTTTTATCAATTTTATTGACACTGGAGTTATTTGACTTTAATATTTTAAAAATTTTTTTTCTGGATTTTTCATCTTGTTCAGAAATACTTTTGGCATAATTAAGAAAGCCATAAAATATATCCTTTCCTTTATTTATTTGGTTAAACTCTAAAGACTTTAGACCATTTGAAATATTCTTTTTTGGTATTGATGAAAGTACAATCAATTTATATTTAGCCCTAGTTATAATTACATTTAACAATTTGTGTCCTTTTTTTAGAGAGTTTATGGGACCAAAGGATTGTTTAAATTTATTAGATTGATTTTTAGCGTATGTAGTTGAAATAAAAATATAATCCCTTTCTTCACCTTGAATATTCTCTAAATTTTTTACAAAAAAACCATTCATTCTAAATATTTGCATTTTGGAATAAAATTCAAAGGACTCCTTTGACTTTAAATCTATTAAATCCAAAATATAATCTCTTTGAAGTACGTTGAAAGTTGCTATCCCAATTGAAGCTTTTAAATCATCAAATTTTACTAAATAATTTAAAAGAAATTGAGCCTCAATTTTATTAATACCTGAATCAAAAACACTATCAAATTCATAATACTCAATAGGATTATAATTAAATTTTGATGGAATTGGTATTAATCTTGAATTATAAAATGCATGATTTGAAAATTCAATTAAAAAGGGATGTTTAGATCGATAATGAATATCTAAATAATGTTCATCAAACTTTTGATCAACACAAAATTCAAGAAGTGAAGGTTTTAAAAAAGGAATATTTCGTGCTTTGGAGAAAAAATTGGGAGGTGGTAATTGCTTTGTGTCCCCCGATACAATTCTTTTTTTTCCTCTCATCAAAGCAGGAATGCTGTCTTCAACTCTTAATTGACTAGATTCATC
>JBELHJ010000067.1:0-9121 GCA_042091495.1 Bacteroidota bacterium | reverse complement strand
ATATATTCAAAATTTATTGACTCATACCCAAAATTATAGGGATTAGGAGATTTAAGTAAAAAATTTGAAGTACTGTTAAAGACTTCTAAAATTCCGTTTAACTCTTTGCTGTTGAAAAAAAAGACATTCTTTAATTCATTGTATTTATCTATAAAATTATTATTGTAGATACAATTTTTTAAAACTAACTCACTAAATGTTATTCCTGGATCTAATATGACTTCGCCAAGTTTATTTTTTTTAGTATTAATTTCTTCAACAACAATTTGAACCTTAGAAACTAATATTTCTAGATTTTCAATAACTGAAGAAGAATTTTTAAAATTTTGATTAAATAGTGAATTGTGAGTTTTAAATGAGTAATTACTAATAAAAGATCTTACTTCATTAACAATCCTTCTTCTATTAGTTCTAACATCATTGATTATTGTACAGTTTTTCTCGAATCCCAATTCTTTTAAATTACTTTTTAAAACCTCCATAGCGGTTTTTTTTTCACAAACAACTAGTATAGATTTGCTTTGACTCAAAGCATATGTTATTACTCCTGTAAGTGTTTTACTCTTTCCGGTTCCTGGCGGACCATGAATGACTACATCATTATTAGATGCAAATGACTTAATTACCTTTTGCTGTGAATGATCTAAATTTAGACCTGAGAAAAAAGCAGATTTAGAATTATTTATTGTTTTCGATAAAATTGAATTATACTCATCTGAATTTAGAATTAATTTATAGTCTGATATTATAGAGGATTTAGAGTTATTATATATACCAATGACGGCATTATTAATTAATTCTGGACATGATTTATCTACTTTATTTTTAAAAATCTCATCAAAGGGTAATACGGTTTTATTTGAAAAAGATTCATCAATAAATTCAATATTACATGAATTAGAAATTAAATTAATTATGTTATAAAAATTATAATGATAGTTTGTTTTATAACGTTTTAATGGATTTACAAATTCTCTATTAAAATTATCTTTTATAAAATCACACAGAATAGGATTAAAAAATATTTCTGGTTTTCCTTCTTTCGATAGATTAATAATGTTTGGATTTGATGAATCTTTAGTCAAATAGGCTTTAAAAATTAGTATTGGTAAAAATTTATACTTTTTTCTTTTTGGGTCAAATACTCTCAACAGCGGATAACCTATTCCTAATTTATCACTTCCAGTATCTTGAATTAACTCATAATTTTTTCTATATAAATTTTTAATTCTCTTTATGCCTTTGTTGTAAGAGAATTCTTTATTTAAAGTATCAAATGAAATTTTGAACTCTTTATTCACTATCAATGTATTTATAAGTGAATTTGAAGAAAATTGATCCGATTTAGAAATGGTAATTAATTGATGAACACCAATTTTATCGAAACCTTTTTTTGGGTGTGCATCAGAAAAAATAGACTTGGCACTACTAGATAGCAAACTTTCATAACATCCGTATAAATGAGATTTTAAAATCAATTGGGAAATCTAATTAACTCGGATCCATGTGATCTACTATAGATTCAGGAAGATCTTTTGATACATCTTGAACATCTGTAATAAATTCTTGTTGATCATCAGGTAAATTTTCAACTATTTGATCAACAATAGTGTAATCAGGATCACCAGATTCTGCAGTCATTACTCCTTCAGTAATGTCATAACCTGCACCAATTCCATCTAAATTTCCTCCTTCTTTGGAATCCATAGCCTTGTAAAGAGCACTTTTCTTAATATGTTCATCATCATCAGTCTTTCCCCACTTTTCATTTAAAGCATTAAAAAAGTATCCCTTTTTCTTTGTTCCAGGCGAAAGAATATTAAGAATTGTTTCTTCCTCAGTAAGTTTGGGATCAATGTTTCTTAGAATTGATAACGAAATAGTTTTTTCTTCGCCACTACCATTTAAAGCTTTTGCTAAAATCATTTTAGTATACTGGATACGATCTTGATGCAAATTTTTTGTTATAAATTTCTTTTTAAAACCTCGCCAATATTGATAAAGTGTGGGTATAAGAGCTAAAAGACCTTTAAAAATTTTAAGCGCGCCACCTAAGCCAGCTGTTGAGATTGATATAACATCGTCGATTATACCTAATGCACTAGAAATTGTGGCAGTAACTGCTTTAAGAAAACCTCTCCAAGCTTTTCCAGCAGAGAATTTTAAGGCTTCAAACAAATCACTAGTTGGTTCCTTTATTTTACCAATCGAATCTGAGAAGTTAGAATAATCACCGAATCTAACACTAGATTTAGAAGCTTTAAAAATAAAGCTAATTATAGAGCCTATAACTGGTATTTGTTTAATTCCAAACATAATTAATTTTCCTGCTCCACCCGCTGATTTTTCTATTTTTTCTTTTAACTTGTTAAGACGCTTTGTAACTGGAAGCATCACAGAATTAGCAAGTTTTGCTGCTTTTGCCATATTTGACATACCAGATTTCATAGTTGATTTGGCAGAGGAAAATGCATCTATACTTCCAGATTTAATTGTATTAAAGGCTCTGCTTAAATTATCAGAAGCACCTTTAAGTACTGTTGTTAAACCAGAAAACATAGAGGTTCTTTTTTCCTCATTCAAAACCTCTTCATCTGAAGTAGAAACATCAATACCGTCCATGCCAAGTTCTAATCGTTCTTCTTCAGTTAAATCACTTTCAATTATTGCATCCCTACCTTCATAATCCTCTTCTTCATTTTTACCCTCTTGCTCTTTTAGATATTCTGCATTAGTAACTGCCATTTGTTTTTCATTAGTTTTAGCATCTATGGCATCAATGTCAGCAGTATCTTGTAGTGATGGACTGGAACTCGTATCAACCTCGCGTTGAATTACACCATCATTTAGAGATTTTAATTGAAAAGTTTCAGAGATTGTATCAGTGGAAAAATTCATGGCTTTTACTCCCATTACATCAGCTTCTTGTTCTAGTTTAGCATCATCATTAATATTCACTTTTTCTTTAAGCTGAGTGGTAGCCTTAACCCTACCTTGTTTTTGCTGAGCTACGTGCCATGCTTCATGAGGTAAGTGTTTTTCTTGACCTGGAGCAATATGAATATCAGTACCTTTGGCAAAAGCATGCGCATTTAGTTGTGCAGGTTGATCTGAATTATAATGAACTTTAACATCATTCATACTATGACCAGAAAGCGACTCAACCCCGTGCTTTAAATTGTCAGGAAGTCCTGTATCATTCTTTTGGACTATTTTATTAGAATCACTAATTAATTTGGATGAAGACACAGAATTATCAGCCATTAACTGATAATTTTCTATAATTTTACTTTTTTTATTTGATGAAGAAATTGTTTTAGACCCTTGTTTTGAGGATGACTTTGTTGATTCGTTATGGGATTTAGATTGATAACCTAACATATTAATAAACTGATTATTATAAATATACAAATTAATTAACAATTATAATTTGAAAACATCAATTTACATTAAAAACACGAATAAAAAAATTAGGGTTAAAACCTTTTAAAAATTTTCAAAATTATCTTCTAACGTAATGATATGGAACAGATTTGTGAAAAATTATCAAGGAGAACTCCTAAACATATCTTTAATTGTATCAATAAAATTTGAAATATTAGTCCCTGCTGAAGAACAATAACTTTCTGTATCTCTTAAGAATATTTCTAACTTACGATTTTCCTCTAGTTTATTACTAAAATCTTTAATAGATGTTGCATTAGAAACAGCTCTGGATGCTGAAACACCAGCTGCAACACCACCTCCTAAGAGGTTTCCTGCGAATTGTCTTTTACTAGCTTTTTCACCATATATGCTATCATATGCATTTTCTGCTCCAGCTACAGTACCTCCAGCAGCACCGGAAAGTCCACCAGATATTGTTCCTGCAATTGCCCCACCAACAAGGCCTAGGGCTCCTCGACCAAAGTTGTATAGACCTTTTCCTGCTTTTTTCAACATAGAATCGTCATTATTGATATTATAATATTTCTTCTTTGAGGTTCCATCTTCTTTTTTACTAGACACCCCAGTTTTCGCTCCTCTTACCATTCCTGCAATGCCCCCTCCAACACCTCCAACAACACCTCCAACTGCTGCGCCTATTGACCCTGAAATAGCTAAACCGGTACCTTTCAAAATTTCGTCTTCTATATTTGTGTTATTAGAGTAATTACCTGCCTCTTCATCAGTTACTTGTGAAGAAGAAGTAACATCTTGATCCCCATTTAAGAAATCTAATGCATGTTGAGCAGCTTGAAGGACTCCTCTAATAACTCTTCCAAATAAATAAATTGGATTAAGAAGATTTGATAATGAAAGGCGCTTCTTAGGTGGTCTAAACTTTTTGTCGTTTTTAATTTTAGACCAGTTAGCATCTTTAGCTAATCCACCTGAATTAACTTCATTTTCGGTATACCCCTTAGCATCATCAGTGCCTTTTGTTAAAGGCGGTAATACGTTTGATACAATGTTGGCCAATCCATTACTGATATTTTCTTCATTACCTTTTACTTTTTGGAGACTTTCAATATCATCAGCAGTATTAGCTGACATTGATGGTATCAATCCAGCTAAAACTTCGGCTAAATTTGCATCTGCAGGACCTAAACCAACAGTTTCTTTAAACATAGAAAGTTGTGTAGCATCAGAATCAGGAGATTGTAAATTACCCATATTTTCGGCAAATTGTCCTCCACCTAACATTAAAGCACTTTGAAATAAGCTCATTCCGTATGTTTGGGTTTGATTATTAGCATCTGCTAAAACCAAACAATATTTTTTGATTGATGTAGGGGTTTGATTGCCTTCATCTTTATCAATAAAATCATAATAATAGTTTGCATAATTGTTTGCAAAACCAGAGGTTATCATTGATAACCCAGTTTTTGTTGCAAGAGATACCGCAGTTACTCCTGCAGCCGATGTGACAACTGGTGTTACAGCAGGTGCAGTAACAGGATTAATTAAAAATAAACTTCCTGTGGCAGCAACAGATCCCGACCACTTAGATGTCTCTGACGCTAAACTTTGAAGTCCTTGGACACCTTTCATTATTTTACCCTTTTGTTTACCGTAGGCTTCATAATACGGAAATTCTAGAGTACGTTTTATGGAGGGTCCTAATAACAACTTAGCATCATTATTCTGAACAGCATCTTTAATAGCCATGGCGGGATGAAAGAAGCCATCAGCCAAATACTCGCCTAGTTTTTGGCCAAATTCTGAACCTTCAACAGCACCTTTATCACTTCCTACAGCACTTCCTATAAGTTTACCAATAGGACTAAACAAAGCGGCACCAGCAGAGCCCATAGATGATTCTATAATTTGTCCTGGTGCAGCAGCAATAGTAGACAAACCACCGACTGCAAGACCAGCAGTTGCCGCGCCTGCAGTTTGTAATTTGTTATTATTCCTATCAGCTTCAGCAGGAGCAAGCTTATTAAAAGCAGTAAAACCTGGATTTGCCAAACTTTTAAATTTATCTTGCTGTTCTTCTCGCCATTCTGGATCTAAAATTCTTTGACGTTTAATCTCATTACCATTTTCATTATATTTTAAAAGTTGGGTAACGCTTTTAACTTTAGAAATAGATGAAACTTCCTTTAATTGATTAACATTTCTACTATTAGAGGCAAGATTTTGAATTGATAAAATAGATTCTGAAGGCTGATGTAATAATTTGAAGTGATCAATTTCTGAGTTTTCAGTAGTTACAGAATAAGCTGGTGACTTAATCTTTTCCGAAGTATCAAAAGTTGATTTGTCAGATTTATGTTTAAAACTTAAACTCAATTTAAAATAATAATTACCATTAAATATAAATATAATCAACTAATTAAACTCTTATTGATTGAAATAATTAGTTATATTGAATTTATATAAATTGAGATTTAAAATTTTAATTCTTTTCTAATTTCTTGTTTGAAATGAAAAAATACAGAAAACTTATACAACTCATATTCATTTATGTTTTGTTTGTTGTAATGCTTGTGCATTTTGAAAGTAAATCAGAAGCATCTAATATTAAATCTATTTGGGATGGCTTTTGGTATTCTTTTGTTACGCTAACAACAGTTGGGTACGGAGATTCTTTTCCTGTTACTGATATTGGTAAATTTATAGGGTTATTCTTCATATTTGCTAGTCTTGGAATGTTAGGATATATAGTTGGATTAATAACAGAAAAAATTAATGATCGTATGGAAAATAAAAACAAAGGAGAATTTGGTACAAATTTTAAAAATCATTTCATTATAATTGGATGGAATGCTTTTTCAAGGATGGTTGCAGAACAAGTTATCAATGCTGGTAAGAAAGTTGCAATAATAACAGATAACTTAACTGATATTGAACTTATATACAGTCAATTTGGTAAATCAAAAGTTTTTGTTTTGTTCAGTGATTTGAATAACTACCAAAGATTTAATAAAGCTAAAATGGAAAATGCAGTATCAATCCTAGTTAACTACAATGACGATTCTAAAAATCTTATCAATTTAATTAATCTCAAAAAGCTTTATCCAAAACCTAAATATGTAGTTTCATTAAAAAATGGTGAACTGAAAGACACATTTTCTGCCACTGGGGTTACGTTTTCGATTTCTGAAAATGAAGTTGCATCGAAATTAGTGGCAAGCTATGTATTTGAACCTGATGTAGCTCTTTTTACTGAGGATTTGATGGGATCAGCCATAAGCAAAGACGATCATGACATATCTCAATTTTATATTAATGATGCAAGTCCTTTGGTTGGTGAAGATTACCTTGACACTTTTATTAATTTAAAACAAAACTTTAATGCAATCTTACTTGGAGTTAGTAGATTAAATAAACAAGGCTATACGCTGATCAAAAATCCTTCAAAAAAAATTACACTCAAAGCCACAGATTATATTGTTTTAATAGCCAATGGAGCTAATATAAATCAACTTGAAAAATACTTCAAAACTAGCGAAGGCCAAATAGAAGTTAATTAACACTAATAATAATTGCTATCATAGTTAAATAAGTTTTAGGAAATGTAAGGCACTTCATGTAAGACAAAAGTACTGCTGATTTTTTTGCAAAAATAGTTGTTACCGATGGACCATAAAACACTAATGGCTTACTGCCAAACTCGTGACGGTTATAGCCAAGAATACCTGGTCTAAATGTATTTGTTAGTTTATAATCAAATAAAGTGACTAAATATTGATGATCTGCTGAATAAGAATTTAGACCTGTAAAATAACGGTAATGAGCGTGAATACTTAATTTATTATCAAAAAAACGGTTGGTATAATCTACTCGTGGACCAATCCACATCTCGCCTGTAGTCCTTCTCTTTACATATGCAAAAAAATCAAACTGCTTATGATTATAACCAACCATCAACTCAGATCTACCAAATCTAATAGTATTGTTAGAAGCAGAGTTATTTAGTAAAAAACCTTCAAAAGCCCTTAGCCTAATTTCAAATTTATCAGATAAATCAAATCTGAACTCAGGTGATAAAATATACCAAAAATCTGTACCATCAGACTGAGAATATGCAATTCTTGATACAATAAAAAAAAATAAAAAAAAATATTTCAACAATGGCCAATTATATATTCAATAAATATCTAATATAAATGACTCAATTACAAACTATTAATACTAATATTTTTTTACAATTTTATTTTCAATTATATCAATATATTTTTTAAAAAGTGGTTTATTAAAATCGTCTAAAATATCTACTATATTTTCATATTGATTTTTCAAAATAGTCAATGAAACTTGATCTAATTTTTCTAATTCAAGTTCAAATTGATAAATTTTATTAGCAATACTATTTACGTCTTTTGACTTCATAAAAGTTACTTTAATAAGTTACTTAATTTAGATGTTAACTCATATCTACTGTATGATTCAAAGTTCTTAGTTTTAGATTTAATTTCAGATTCTTGAAAATTTTTAAAATACATTTTTAAAGTTGCTTTTAACGAATTTTCATCTAAATAACTAAAATAATTTCCTGAGCAGGTATTGGCTATGATTTTTTTAATATCTGATGTACTTGGACCAATTGCTATAATTGGCGATTTTGAAGCAATGTATTCAAACAATTTTCCCGGTATAATATAAGATGCTGAATTAGAATTAGATTCTATCAATAGCAGTAATTGAGAAGCTTTTTGAGCTGCAATAGCATCTTCATGAGAAACATACCCCTTATAAGTCACATAATCATCCAACTCATGAAATTTTATTGACTCTTTAACTGGTTCAGCAACAATACCATATAGCTCAATTCTCAGAGACTTAGCAAACTCAGTATCGTTTCTAACCATACTTTTTAAAACTTTCCATAAAGTTTTTGGATTTCTTTCAGTTAACAATGACCCAATATGGGAAATCAAAAAATGATTAGATTTAATAATTGACGAATCATTTATATTATCATATCCGTTTGTAATTATGGAAATTGGTGTGTTTGTTTTACTTTGAAACTCTCGTTTAGTTGCTGGGCTCGTAACAATAATTTGATCTGAAGAATTTAAAATAATAGCTTCTAATTTTCGGTGTCTGGCTCTAGCAAAAGATAAAAGTTTTAATTTATTGTGATAACCTATTGCTGTCCAAGGGTCTCTAAAATCTGAAATCCAACTAACGTTGCAATTAATTTTTAGTTTACGGCCTATAAGGTGAATGCTATGCGGAGGACCGGTCGTTATTACGGTATCAATATTAAAATTTTCAATAAGTGTTTTTGCTTTTTTATAAGCTGAATTTACCCACATAATTCTGGCATCTGGGATAAAGAAGTTACCTCTTATAAATAACAATAAACGCTCAATTAAAGACTGTTTATTTGAAGGATTTATAATTCCAGAACTTAACTGTTTACTTTTTTTACCAAAAATATTAGCTAGTTTGTAGGGTTCATTAATTGGTAATTTGAAGAGTTTTAGGTCAGGACTAATTTCATTAGTTAATGTATCATCCTGAAAAGGATAAGTGGGGTTTTCAGGAATTAAAACTATAGGCTCAATTCCAAAATCTGGTAAATATTTAGTAAACTTAACCCATCTCTGTACTCCAGGACCTCCAGCAGGTGGCCAATAATATGATATTATTAGAACACGTTTATTCACTTTTCCTAACTTTCTTT
>JBELHJ010000066.1:0-10962 GCA_042091495.1 Bacteroidota bacterium | reverse complement strand
CAATACTGATACAAAACACTAAAGTGTTCTTTCATTTTCTCTTCTGCCCTACTAGGATCTTTAGACCTAATTGCATCTACAATAGCTTGATGTTCATCAATTGCATTTAAAGCAGTATTACTTTTACATACGTGATATTTTTCAAAATCCGTGATGATCTGCGGTGTAATGGACAGCATCAATCGGTTTAAAGAAGGATTATGGCTAGCTTTTGCAATAGAAAGGTGAAAAAGTAAATCTTCAGCTACCGCGTCTTCCCCTGCAAGTACTTTAAATTTATATTTTTCTAGTACTTCCTCAATTTCAATAAGGTCTTTCTCCGTATGGCGTGCGGCTGCAAACTTTACAAGTTTAAGTTCAAGAAAAATTCGCGTTTCAACTAATGACTTAAAATCTGGTGTAGGGAGGTTTATAATTTGATGAATCATACCATTTATGGCGGTAAGTCCCAAATCGGCAATAAACGTTCCGCTCTGTGGCATAGATTTTAAGAGGCCGTAAAATTCCAGTTTTTGAATAGCATTTCGAATACTTCCTCTGCTTACTCCAAGGCGGTCTGCTAGCAAACGTTCTGACGGAAGTTTTTCGCCAGGCTCCATGTTCTTTAGGTTAATCAGTGATTTAATTTCAGAAATAATGAGCTTTTCTTTATTGTCTAAGCCGTTTACTCCTTTGATTTCTGTTTTCATACTTAAATTGGTTAACCAAAATTATATTCGTAAACTTATGAATTTAAACTTATAATTAAAAGCTTTTTAATGCATAACTTCAAGTATGTAATATTTTAAACGTGAAAATACATTCTCGTCTTTAGTTTGAAAATAGTTGCCTGCCTTAAAATAATTCTCAAAAACAGACCATTTTTCCATATCTGTTCCTTGATACACACGGCTGTAAGTATCATTCAATATTACCTCCATTCGACCCTCGCTTGCAATAATTTCAAGAGTAAAAGGGTCATAACCAACTTCAACTGGAAATGTATATCCATCATCATCTCCCCAAGCAGAAGTGTGAAGAATTTCTGGCTCAACTGCGTTAGGGTTTTTCAAAACCTTGGACTTAAGACGAACATAACCATTTGCCCAATATATTTTCAAAATGGGAGGCGCATTGTTGTCTTTTTGACCTAACAAATCATGTTGGGCGTCAGTTAACCGACCGTGAATCTGCATCACTATGGTGCGGTGTGGATTGCCAGAGCTGTCTTTAGAAATTTCATCCATGCGTAAACGTCCCTTAATTTTGCCGCCTTCAATGAATGTCCAATTATGGGAATCAGAACCAGACACCATTTGTTCGCGTAGTTCTGTTCTTGAATAACTTGAATTTGGAGTAGAAGAACCTGGTTTGGTATAAAACACAAGAGCACCTTCGATAGAATCGTTATACATATAGGGTTTTAACACATCATTGGTTGCATAACCCAAGATTTCGGGTGGTTTTATCGAAGTTGGGTTTCCTATTGGAAGTGTTACTTTCCAATTCGTCAAATTAATATCTGGTAATTTATACCAAATATCAGCTTGTTCAACTTCAGTATCTTCAGAATTGGTATGCTCATCTTTATGACAAGCAAAAAACAACAAAAAAACAAGAGAAAAATGAAGACGTACCAAAATGAAATTTATGTCAAAAATTAAAATAGTTGACTGCCAGAAAAATCGGGCAGTCAACTAAAATCACTAATAAATAAAATTAATATCCAGGGTTTTGTGTAATAACGCCACCACTAGCAAGTATCTCTGAAATTGGAATTGGAAACAAATGGTATTCTGAACTTATAGTTTGTCCCATTTCGGCATTTACTGTGCCTGTTCTAACCAAATCAAACCAACGTTGCCCTTCAAAAGCCAACTCTAATCTTCTTTCATCAAGAATAGCTTGCTTTACTGCACCCTGTGTAGTCGCTGTGCCAACTAAACTTGATAACCCAGCTCGTGTTCTTATATCATCAAGCAATGCCAAAATAGTATCAGATTCAGCACCACTAGCGTTATCATTAGCGTTTAATGTTTCAGCATACAAAAGGATAACATCCGCTAAACGAAGTTCAATCCAATCGTGGTCGCCACCAAGTCCGCCATCCTTGGGAAACTTAATAGCTGTTTTTCCATCTACATTAAGCGTCACTGCTTTTCTCAAATCTCCAGTATCAAAAGCAGCTACTAAGTCTGCATCTACTGGAAAGTCAGATTTAGAATCGTCGCCTACAAACCAGTTCCAAAAATCAGAACCAAAATCGTATTCGTCACCAATTGCACTAGAAATTTGATTAGCAAATATAATTTCAGAATTCAAATCATTGTCAGCGCCAAAAACATCAGCAAAAGTTGATTTAAGACTAATACCTGCTGCTGGTGCGCCGTTAATAACGGCAGCAAGATGAGACTCAGCACTAGCATAATCACCCATAGTGACGTATACTTTGCCAAGTAATCCTTGGGCAGCGTATTTAGAAGCTCTCCCATTTACAATAGACGCCCCTAAAACCCCCATGGCATCAGTCAAATCTGGAATAATAACTGAACTATAAACCTCAGCTACGGGCTTTCTTGCCAAGATTGAAGTATCTGAAAGGCTTGGCGAAGCAGATAAATTAATTGTTACATCGCCAAAAACTTGTACAAGTTTGAAGTAAGATAATGCTCTTAAAAATTTAGCTTCACCAACCTCGGTAGTGTTTGCAGAATTTTCAATTACATTGTTTGCGCTTAAAATAGACTTGTAAAGAGCTGTATAAAAAGGCCCAAAAAACTGATCTTCCATGGTCGGTAGATCATTGTCAAACGTGTCAAACGAAGTATAAGGTGATTCAGCCATAAATGCATTGTCTGACCTAAACTCGCCCATTACAGCCATTGGAGTAACAGCACCTAGTTGATAGAAATATGCGGCATTTAAAACGCCGGCAAAATCAGTCAAAGAATCTGAACTAGCAATATTGGACGGAAATTGATCTAAATCATTGTTACAGGCCGTGCCCAAAACAAGTATTCCTGTAAGTAATAAATATATTCTTTTCATCTCTATTGTATTAAAAATTAACATTCAATCCTAAAGTGAAACTTCTGACAATCGGACTTGCACCTACTTGAGCACCGTAAGTTGTTGGGCCTAAATAGTCACCAGATGTTGTTTTTACACCTTCAGGATTGTAAGAGGTGTAATTATCCGCCATTAAGTAAAACAGATTTGTAGCCGCAACATATGCTCTTACAGATGATAATCCAAGTTTGGTTGTAAGATCAGCATCAAAAGTATATCCAACAGTTAGGTTGCGAAGCGCTATGTAAGAAGCATCTTGAATCATGGCATCTGTTTGATTTCTATTGCGCTCATAATGTTGACCATTATGATCCGCAATTTTATCGCCATCAGCATCAAAACTATCTACTAAACGACCACCCCATTGAGATCCGTAATAAAGAGGATCGATGTTGTATACCTCACCACCATGTGAACCTTGCAATTGAAATGACATATCAAAGTTTTTATAGTTAAAATTATGTGACATCCCCCAATAGAAATCAGGTGTGTTTTGACCAATTTTTACTAAATCACCCCCTTCAGCAACCGTTTTGGTTCTGTCAATTACGCCATCCCCGTTTTGGTCAACAACGTAAGACTCACCGCTCTGGTTATTCGGGTGACGTGTACCGTCTTCGAGGTATTTCATCTCAACAGCACCAATGGTTTCTAAGCCCCACATTTCACCAATCTGACCACCTACGTAATTTCTAAATACAGCTCCTCGACCGCTTTGTCCAAAAACCGTTTGTGGCAATTCACTCAAACCACCTAAATCTGTGATTTCTGTTTCAACTGTAGATAAGTTTGCGTTAAAGCTCCAAAAGAAATCACCTGAATTAATCATGTTTGCATTCAATTGGAATTCAAGACCAGAACTCTGAACATCACCGACGTTAAGAATTGAACTAGGGTTTCCTAAAACTTCGGACTGAGCTTGACTAATCAAGATGTCTTCAATGTCAGATGTGTAGTAATCAATTCCCAATGTGTAACGATTGTTTAAAAAACCTAAGTCAACACCAAAGTTTGTCTCTGTGTTGGTCTGCCAAGTTAAGTCAGGGTTTTCTGAATTTGATGGAATTAAATATCCTGTTCCAAAAATTGTAGTTGATGGACTCAATAAGCTTAGTGCATCGTATGATCCCAAGAATGCTGTAGTACCAATTGAACCAGTACTATATCTTAGTTTCAACTGACTGATTGTTTCGTTTTCTTGCAAAAACTCTTCATTATGCAGATTCCAACCAACAGATAGAGAAGGGAAGCTAGCGTAACGTTTATTCTTTCCAAAACGAGAGTCGCCATCTCTTCTTAAAGAAGCAGAGAATAAATATTTATTTGCATACGCATAATTAATACGCCCGAATACACTTTCTCTAGTTCTGGTTTCCTTTCTTTCAGTAACAATAATATTTGCTGGATCTAGAAGGTTATAGTTAAGGATTGCTTCGTCTGGAATGTTAGAGCCTTCAAGGGCAGTACCAATCAAATTAGTGGTTTGATACTCAACACCTACAACAGCAGCAATATCGTGATTGCCAATTTGTGTGGCATAATTCAACGTAGTTTCACTTAAAACAGTAGAAACTTTTAAGTCTGTTTGATCCATATAGGTTTGAGAATCCCTTGCTCTAGAGTCATATCCAAGTAAACGGTGCTCATAAAACTGGGTGTCTCTAAGATCACCACCAAGTACTGTTTTGATGTTTAAATCATCTGTAATTGCATACTCTAAGTATGAACTTACGTTACCAAAAAAGGTTTTTTCCCAACGCTCAGTATTGTCAAGTTTTGCAGCAGGTCCAGCGTCACCAGAACCACCAATACCGTTGTTAGCTCTACCATAGTGCCAATCTTGCGCTGCCATTCCAGGCTCTAAATCATAAATACTGCTTGCTTCATATCCCGAACCACGGTAGCCATTATCAAAAGCTGATTTTCCCAATGCTTGTGCATCGGCATCTAAGCCTTGAACAAAAGCAATAGACTCTGCTGTGTGATATACTGGGTGTACCCCGTAAGCTCTAAGAAGGTCGCGCATGTCGTGTCCCAAAATGTCTCGTTTGGAGGTAAATCCGTTAAAGCTAAGTCCAGCTTTAAACTTATCACCCAATTGAGAATTGATATTCAAACGTGCATTTAATCTCTCAAAACCCTGCGTGATTACAACTCCTTCTGCATTTTGGTAGCCTATGGAAGCGAAATACTTTGTGTCTTCACTACCTCCAGTCATGCTAAAGTCATGACTTACAGTAGTAGCGTTTTGGAATAACCAATCTTCTGGACTTATAGCACCTGGAGAGTTTTCGTAAGCATTTAATCTAAACTCAACAAAAGCTGGGTCAATTTGTGTAAGATCCCAATTCCCTGCAGCAATTTCAGATCTAGCATGAGCTGCCCATTCTGGACCAGATTTTAAAATATTATCAACATACTTCGTTGAAGTGCTTATATAGGTATTGTAATTAAAGCTTGTTTTACCTGCTTTACCCTGCTTAGTTGTAATCATAATTACCCCACTTGCTGCTCTAGAACCATAAATTGCCGCAGAAGCAGCATCTTTTAAGACTTCTAAAGACTCGATATCGTTTGGATTAACGGTGGCTAAACTTCCTGAAATAGGGTAACCATCCACAACAATCAATGGATTTGAATCTCCTGTAATTGAAGAAGCTGCTCTAATTTGAATTTTAGGATCTGCTCCAGGTGAACCGTCTTGGTTTTGAATCAAAACTCCTGGTAGTTTACCTGCTAATGCTTCATCAACACGTGTAGTTTGAACAGCTGCGACATCAGCACCACCAATGCTACTGATAGCACCTGTTAAGTGTGACTTTTTTCGAGTACCATACCCTACTAAAACAACCTCGTCAAGCTCAGAGGCGTCTGCCTCTAAAACTACATCTAAGTTAGATTGATTTGAAATTGTGATACTCTGCGATGCATATCCTATGTAGGAAATGGTAAGAACATCTCCAGAAGAAACCGAGATGGAAAAGTTCCCATCAAAATCGGTGGTTGTTCCATTGCTTGTTCCTTGAACCAAAATATTGGCTCCAGGAATAGGCTGACCGTCAGCGCCCTTAACTGTTCCTTTGAGCACGCTTTGTGCACTTAGAACAGTTGTGGCAAACAGTGCCAATAGTAAAAAAAAATTGCTTTTTTTCATATGTGTTTAATTTAGTGTTAACAAAGACCACATAAGAAAAGTGAAACAAAAAATAAACTACTCTATAGAGCAGAATTATGTATATTTGTAAATTGCTTTTCTTAAGCAGCGTTATTACTTCCCTCTAGAAGTATGTTTAAAAAGGATAGACGCACATCTGTCCTTTTTTTTATTTATTATTATAAACTCCGATTGGTTGTCCAATTTGGATAACCAGTTTGGAAAACCAAATATAAGTATTAAATAATAATATCCTAATTTTTTGTTAAAAAAATTGTCATTCCATGAAATCTTCACGTATTGGACTGAACACATCGATAAGAATACCATCTTCTAAGCAAATGGCTCCGTGCAGTACATTTGGTGGGATATAAAAGGCATCTCCTCCGTTTAAAACCTTTGTTTCATCTCCAATAGTAACTTTAAAAGAACCACTTACCACTTGTGTTACTTGCGCGTGATAATGCTTGTGCATTTGGCCAATACCGCCTTTTTTAAATTCAACATTTACCAGCATAATGGTATCGTCATAGGCCATGATTTGCCTGCGAACCCCGTCGCCCACTTCATCCCACTGGATGTCTTTTCCAAAATTAAACGCTTTACTTGATCCGAATGATTTCATTTTTTCTTTGATTTTATTTTTTATGTTTTTACTAGATATTACTTTTCTTACGTATTCTTGAACTTTATTTATACAATTCTACTTTCACCATTAATTATAATTTACATATTATACACCCCTCCATTAATATCTAAAGTGGCACCAGTAATAAATCCGTCATACTCAGATGCTAAATATAAAACTGCTCGGGCTACATCTGCCGCATTTCCGGCTCGTTTAATTGGAATATTTACCGTTGTAGCTGCCGCAGATTCTTTTGTAGTATGTGTGTTGTGAAATGAAGTTCCTAAAATAAGTCCTGGAGCAACTGCATTTACTCTTATGCCTTTATCACCTAACTCAGAAGATAAAGCCCTTGTAAAGGTCAGAATAGCCCCTTTACTGGTAGCGTAAGCTAGCGAACCGGCGTGTCCTCCTTTACGACCTGCAAGTGACGCTAGATTTACAATACTACTATTGTCATTTTTTGCTAAATAAGGAGCAGCAGCTCTTGTAACAAACAACATAGAAGTAAGGTTGATATCCATTACTTTATGCCAAAAATTGCTTTCCATTTCACTTAGCATTTTACGCGCAACTAATGAGCCCGCATTATTGATTAGTATATCTAAACCCCCTAAGGCGTCTACAGTTTTTTTAACCAAACTAGTTGCCTCATCTTCATTTGTTAAATCGCCATTTATTGCGGTGGCTTTTTGCCCTTTACTTGTTGCCAATTTCTCTAGCTGTGTAGCTGTATCAGAACTGGAAAAATAATGGATGGCAACATTAGCACCGCAGTCAATAAAATGTTTTGTTATAGATTCTCCTATACCTTGAGCTCCAGCGGTTATAAGAACATTTTTATTTTTTAACTTATTATTGTATTCCATTTATTTGATTTTAAAAGTACTCCGTTAGTGCTACGATTCCGTTGTACGAAATTACTAGCGAAAAGAATAAAGCGGAAAACAGACCAATATTAACTCCAATACTGGTTTTATACCCTTTCATTATTTTTTTACTATTTACAATTAGTATAATTCCAAGAACCACAGCTGGCAACACAAATACATTAAACACTTGAGATAAAATTTGAATTTCAATTGGGTTGGCGCCAAAAGCAGGACCAATTAAAGCCACCAAACAGGCAATAAATGTAATTACTCTAAATTGTTTTGAATTCGTGTCTAATTCACCTGATTGGTAGTCTGCAACTAATAAAGGTGTGATTAATAAGCACGGAAAAATGGAAGATAAGCCAGCACTTAATGCTCCAAAAAAGAAAATAGTTACAGCCCATTTTCCTGCAATAGGCTCTAAGGTATTCGCCATATCCAGTACGTGTGTTACTTCTTTACCTTCATAAAACAAAGCTCCTGCAGCTACAGCCATAATAGTCCCACTTATAATAAAAATTAATAGAGCTGCTGTAATCGCATCTTTTTTCTGCTGATTTAGATTATTTATCGTCCAACCTTTTCCTTTTACAAACAAGGGTCTAGATAAGAAAGTAGCTGCTGCCATAGTTGTGCCTACAAAAGCTGCAACTAGCATTTTACCACCTGGCATATATGGAATTGTTGGTATTAATCCTTTAACAACATCAACAGGAAGTGGTTGCACAAAGAACAAGGATAATAGAAATGAAACTCCCATCAATGTTACAAAAACGACCAATATCTTTTCGAAAAAAGTGTATTTTCCCACCAGCATTAATAGGTAAAAGCTAATGATAATGACTACGGCAATACTAAGAACGGTTTCGTATTCATAGCCTTTTAAGCCATTAAAATTTAGCACTAAAATTTCATAAATAATATTGGATGAAATTCCTAAGATTCCCATTAACGAATTCCATTGCCCAAAAGTTATTCCAACGATAATTAATATAGCTAGTATTTTACCATACTTAAGATGTTTTTTAAAGCCATATAGCGCAGTTTCACCAGTAATTAATCCATAATTCCCATAAGAAAACATCAATACACCAGAGAACAAACAGCTTAAAAGCAATACCCAGAGTAATTGCATATTAAACTTACTCCCTGCAACAATCATTGAGGTTACACTGCCTGTACCTATAGTATAACCAATAGCAAAAATCCCAGGACCAAAACCTAATACAATGGCAATGATTTTTTTTAGTAATGACTTTTTGTGTGTTCTGACATTCATGGTTAAACTATTAGTTATTAGTTAGTTTTTCCCAAATGGTGTGATAACTTTTCCTGGATTCATCATCTAATCTTTTATACGTGTGCGCTCCAAAAAAATCGCGTTGTGCTTGTATAATATTTGCTGATGAATATGCTATTGTAATTCCATTTAAAAACTGAACAGCTTCACTTAATGCGGGTGTTGCTATATCACTTAAAAGAGATTGCAGCACTACTTTTTTTGCAGCTAATTTATATTGATTCACGCAGTCAATTAACTTCGTATTGGTTAAGATGTTTGCATCGTGTTTTAGGGTTTCTACCAAATCTTGCATTAGAGTAGATTTGATAATACATCCGTTAGTCCATATGCGAGCAATTTCACTTAAATTTAAATTCCATTTATACGTATTTGAAGCTTCGTTTATCAATTTAAACCCTTGGTAATGATTTATAATCCTCGCAAACTGATACGCTTCAAAAATTTCCATTGAACTAAGGTTTAATTCAGAAGTTTCAGTTCTATCAAATAGTTTATTGAGTTGAAGTCGCTCGTCTTTGTAGAATGAAATAAATCGAGAATACAATGCTGTTGCTACCAATGTACTTGGAACGCCTAATTCAGTAGAAGAAATAGTCGTCCAATTTCCAGTTCCTTTATTACCTGCTTTATCCAATATTTTTTTCACCAACCAATCACCATCATCGTCTTTCTTCCTAAGGAGTACTGCTGTTATATCTAATAAATAACTACTGGCTGTATTTTTCCAGCCACCTAAAGTATCAGCAATTGCATCAGGGTTTTGTCCTAAAGCTTCTAATATTGTGGTTACTTCTGCTAACAATTGCATTTCGACATACTCAATGCCGTTATGTACCATTTTAATAAAATGACCACTACCCTCTGACCCAATATAAGTGCAGCAAGGCAAGTCATTCTTGTCTTTTGCTGATATGGCTTCTAAATAAGGTTGAACCATTTCATAAGCTACTTTATCTCCACTAGGCATTATTGATGGTCCATTTAATGCTCCTTTTTCACCACCAGAAACTCCAGCACCAATAAAATGAATATTCTTAGACTTTAAATAGTCGAAACGTTCTTTCGTTTTTTTGTAGTTGGAATTTCCTCCATCAATTAAAATGTCATTTTTAGACAAATGTGGCAACAAGTTTTTAATTACACGATCTACAGTCTTACCGGAATTAACCATCAGCAAAATAAGTCTTGGCTGTTGCAGCGAATTTACAAATGCTGTTATATCATCAAAAGCTTTAGCCTCTGATAATTCTGAAAACTGAGTCTTAAAGTTTTTAGCAACTTCAACTTCACTATCGTCTAAATGTCTATTGTACATTGAAATTTTGAAACCTCTTTTAGCTAAGTTTCTACAGATGCTTTTTCCCATTACACCCAATCCAAATATTCCAAACTCCGAAGTTTCGATTTGATCTCTTTTTATCGTTTTTATAATTTCATTAGTAGATAAACTGATGTCTACTTGCAATGCACCTTTAGGCTCTTCTAAAATATCGAATTGAGATTTTAATAAATCTGAGGGCATAAAATGATTCTCTCTGTTATTTAGTCTTTTAGAAATTAAATCAAACGAACCTGACAAATAAATCCACTTAGATTGTGTTTCAATATTTTGACTTAATATCTCGCGATACTTTTGTTTTAAAGCGGAACATACAATGATACAATTGCTTTTTTTGAGTTCCTTTATTGCCAAACTATTTAAAACCTCTAACCAGCTTTGCCGATCTTTATCATTTAAAGGTTGTCCGCTAGACATTTTTTCAATATTCTCTTTCGGATGAAAATCATCTCCGTCAAAAAAAGGAATATTGAGCTCTTGTGAGAGTAATTTCCCAATTGTGCTTTTTCCAGAACCGGAAACACCCATTATAAATAGTACTTTCTTCAAGAGTGCTTTAATTCAATTTATTTTGGTGGTGTTCCTGGACCTACTGTTGCTTCTCTAAACCAAACT
>JBELHJ010000065.1:0-11170 GCA_042091495.1 Bacteroidota bacterium | reverse complement strand
AATGACAGACCTGTCTTTTGGTGTAAGAGGAAATTGCGGAATGTGTAAAAACACCATCGAGAAAGCAGCAAATGGTGTAGAAGGTGTTGCAAGCGCCAATTGGGACGTTGATAAAAAGAAAATAGATGTCTCTTTTGATGACACAAAAACTGATGCAATGGCAATTCATAAAGCAATTGCAGCTTCAGGTTACGATACCGAAAAAGTTGCTGGTGATGAAGAAGCATATGATGGTTTACCAGGTTGTTGTAAATATGACCACGAAATGATGATGAATCAATCAGGTGAAACAAAAAGCGATGACCATTCAAATCACGATCATTAAGCCAATAATGAAAGAGTCTTTTTCGGAAGGCTCTTTTTTCTCTTATAACTTTTCAATTAAATAAAACCCATCAAGTTATTTGCACTACAGTTGCATCAAAATCTTTTTATCTTTGCATTGTGAAATTTTTTGCAATCATACTATCATTTTATTTCTTGGCACTTCAAGTAGTGCCCTGTAATGATGATGCAAATATTGTAGATGATTCTCAAACTATATCAGTAGTTGATTTTGACGGTGACCACGACCAAGATTGCGAAATGTGCTCACCTTTTTGTCATTGTCACTGCTGTCACGCCCACGGCATTTCCGCCCTTAATTTCTTCACCGATACGGAACACCAATTAATTGATGGAGAGATTACTTCAAAGGATATGGCTATTGTCCAAGATGTCTCGTTTCGCTTCTTTCAACCACCTCGTAGAATTGGCTAAAATTTTAAGCGATAAAGAAATCGCCACTTACACTATTTAGTCAATTTATTAAAAATACATATGAATAAAAGTCTATTAAGCCTTTGGCTTATGCTACTATTTTGTGCTGTTGGTTACGCTCAAAATACGTTAGAAATAAAAATTTTTACAGATAAAGAGAAGGAACCTTTGCTTGGTGCAAGCGTGTATATTGAAACCCTAAATAAAGGTGCAACAACTAATTTTGATGGAGTTGCTTTTTTAGAGGATATCCCAAATGGCGAATATAAATTGCAAATTTCCTTTTTGGGCTTCGAAACTTTGGAAAAACTCATCACAATTCCCTCAAATGAAGAATTGATTTTCTATTTAAAAGAAAGCTCAAATGCTTTAGACGAAGTTGTACTACAATCTACACGAAGCACAAGGACAGTAAGAAAAATACCTACACGTATTGAGTTTATCGGTGCTGAAGAATTAGGAGAAAAGGCAATAATGAACCCAACCAATATTTCTATGGTGCTTCGTGAAAGTACGGGAATACAAATGCAACAAACCTCATTAAGTAGTGCAAATACCAACATTAGAATACAAGGTTTGGATGGGCGCTATACGCAACTATTGCGTGATGGTTTTCCGCTCTACGGCGGTTTTTCAAGTGGATTGAGCATTTTACAGATTCCACCATTGGATTTAAGGCAATTTGAAATCATCAAAGGTAGTTCGTCAACATTATATGGCGGTGGTGCTATTGCAGGATTGGTCAATATGGTTTCAAAAACGCCAAACGAAGAACCAGCTTTGGATATTATGCTAACCCAAACACAGGCCTTAGGTAGTACCGCCAATGTTTTCTATGGCGAACGAAGAGATAAATGGGGCTGGACACTTTACGGTTCAGGTCATTATCAAAAAGCGTATGACCCAGAGGATGATGGTTTTAGTAATCTACCACAGACTCAATCTATAAGCTTTAATCCTAAATTGTTTTATTATCCCTCAGATAATACTACTTTCTGGTTTGGAATCAATGGAACTTATGATGATAGAAAAGGTGGTGATATTACAAAAATTGAAGATGGCGAAAATGGAATCCATCAATATACTGAAGAAAACCTATCCAAACGGGTAAGCACACAAGCCGTTTTTGAATCTCAATTAGATTCTGTTCAATCTATTTCCGTAAAGAACAGTATTGCTTTTTTTGATAGGAGTTTGGACATACCAGATTTATCTTTTAAAGGCAGTCAATGGAACACCTTTACAGAAGCTGCTTACCAAAATCAAGGAGTAAAAGCAGATTGGGTTTTAGGAGCAAACATATATTCTACAGTATTTAATGAACGGGGAAATCCTTTAGAACGTGACCAAAAGGACGTTACAGTTGGATTGTTTGCAAATAACATCTATGACCTTTCGGAACAATGGATTCTTGAAACAGGACTGCGCACCGATTATGCTATTGATTGGGGATTCTTTGCGCTGCCAAGAATTTCTCTTTTGTATAAATCCAACAACAACTTTTCTAGCAGACTTGGGGGTGGTTTGGGCTATAAAGTTCCAGATATTTTTACTGAGGAAGCGGAATTCATAAACTTTCGAAATGTCTTACAGATTGATAAGGATGCTTTGAAAGCGGAACGTTCTTATGGTCTTAACCTAGATTTTAACTATCAAACAAGATTGACTGATGAAATTGGTTTTTCCGTAAACCAATTATTTTATCTGACAGCTATTAGAAATGGATTACTACTTAATTCTGTTGATGGTGATTTATTTCAGTTTGAAAATGCTTCTGGAGAAATTCTAAGTAAAGGGGCTGAAACCAATATCAAGTTTACTTATAAAGATTTTAGGTGGTTTTTGAATTACGCATTTATAGACACGCGCCTAAATTATCTACCTGGCAATCCACAGAAACCACTTACTGCAAAGCACAATGCAGGGAGTGTTTTGATGTATGAATCTGAAAAATGGCGTATTGGTTATGAAACCTATTACACAGGAAAACAATTACTTTCAAATGGATTTGAAACAACAGATTTCTTTACAATGGGCTTACTTGTAATGCGTAATTTTAAATGGGGAAGCACATTTGTAAATTTTGAGAACTTTACAGACCGAAGACAAAGTAGGTTTTCGCCTTTGGTACTGCCGCCACACGAAAACCCTACCTTTCCAGAAATTTATGCGCCCACAGATGGTTTTATCTTTAGTGTAGGAATCATTTTAAAACCCTTTGGAAACGAAGACGACGATTAATTATGCAGACAATAGAAGAATTATTAGAATCAAAGGGAGTTCGGATAACGGCAATGCGCTTGCTGATATCCAAGTTCCTTGCGGGAAAAAAGGTGGCAGTTACTTTGAGTGATATAGAAAATGCTTTCGCGAAGGCAGATAGAACCACCCTTTATAGAACTCTTAAAACATTTGAGGAAAAAGCAATTGTACATCAAATAGATGATGGCACTGGCATCACCAAATATGCGATGTGTGAAGAAGGTTGCAATTGTGAAATGGAACAAGATTTACACCTTCATTTTCATTGTAACAATTGTGGAGAAACAGTGTGTTTAACGGAACATAAAATCCCACAAATAAAAGTCCCCGATGGTTTTGTTTCAGAAAATGTAAACTTGGTAGTAAAAGGTATTTGCGATAAATGCAGTGCCTAATAAATGCACTTCCGTTGCATAGACTATTAAGCTACTTTTATCCAAAATAGATGGATATGAAGTTTAATGTAAAAATACCGAGACATCTAAAAGAAGCTTATAGTTCAGAGTTAAAATATTATAGAGAATACCTCATAAAAAAGCAATATGCTAATGCTTGGTATCACTTAGAGCGTAGTCATATTATAGGTCAATCTTACCCAATAGAGCATACTTATTCCCATTGGTTAATGCTAAGGTTTGGTTTAATGCAAAGAAGCACCAAAGAAGTCTTTGGGCAAATAATAAGGCTAGTTGTCGGAGGTTGGAAATCATTTATAAATCACGTTCCACTTGGTAATACAGGTGGTGCAAACGTACCACCATTAAAACGTATGCCTATTCCAAATGATATTGAAAAATTATTAGATATTAAATGAAAAAAAAGAAAGTCAATTTAAGAGATTTAAAATCAAATTTAGAGACGAAACATTCTCACGATGATGGTCACGACCACGGAGATGGAAGTGCATTCAAAACATACATTCCTGCTATCATAAGTTTTACAATGCTTATTATTGGAATAGGTTTAGATTATTTTGATGTTTCCTTTTTTCAAGATTGGATTCGTATTACTTGGTACAGTTTAGCATATCTACCTGTAGGATTTCCAGTCGTAAAAGAGGGTTGGAATAGTATTAAAAAAGGTGATGTTTTTACAGAGTTCTTTTTAATGTCTATTGCTACAATTGGTGCATTTATAATTGGTGAATATCCAGAGGGTGTTGCAGTTATGTTGTTTTATGCAGTAGGAGAATTATTTCAAAGTTCAGCAGTAAATAAAGCAAAAGGAAACATTAAAGCACTATTAGATGTTAGACCAAAAGAAGCCAATGTGTATCGTGATGGTGATTATAAAAGTGTGTCGCCAGAAGATGTAAATATTGGAGAGAAAATACAAATTCGCGTAGGCGAAAAAATACCGTTAGATGGTATTTTATTATCCGAAAAAGCATCTCTAAACACCGCAGCTTTAACGGGTGAAAGCAAACCAGATTCTATTTTAAAAGAAGCCAAAGTATATGCAGGTAGTATCAATTTAGAAAGTGTCATTGAAGTTGAAGTCACCAACACCTTTGAAAATAGTTCTATTGCAAGGATATTAGATTTGGTTCAAAATGCAACAGCACGTAAATCCAAGACAGAATTATTTATCAGACAGTTTGCACGAATCTATACGCCTATTGTAGTCTTCTTGGCTATTGGGGTTACTTTTCTGCCTTACTTTTTTGTGGAAGATTATGTCTTTAGAGATTGGCTGTACAGAGCCTTAATATTCTTGGTGATTTCTTGTCCTTGTGCGTTGGTGATTTCTATTCCGTTGGGTTATTTTGGCGGATTGGGCGCAGCCTCTAAAAATGGTATTTTGTTTAAAGGCGCTTCCTTTTTAGATGCAATAACCAAGATAAATACATTGGTAATGGACAAAACAGGAACCGTTACTAAAGGTGTTTTTAATATTAAAGACATAAAAACTATTGGTTGGGAAGAATCTGAATTTATGAAATACCTAATGGCTATGGAAGAGCAATCAACACATCCAATAGCAAAAGCCATAATGGAATATCAAGAAAATGAAGAAGATTTTGAAGCTAAAGAAGTTTCAGAAATTGCAGGTAAAGGCTTAAAAGGAATTGTAAACGGTAAAACCGTTTTAGTAGGAAATAAAGCCTTAATGACTGCCAATAATATTGGTGTTCCATCTGAAACGAAATCTATTGTAGAATCCATAGTATTAGTAGCAATCGATAATCAATTTGCAGGTTATGTCGTGATAGCAGACGAGTTAAAAGAGGACGCTAGAGAAACGATTACTACATTGCATAAAGTAGGTGTCAAAAATATTATGATGCTTTCAGGTGATAAAGATTCCATCACCCAACAAGTCGCTAAAGAGCTAAATATTGAAAATGCTAAAGGTGGACTACTACCAGAAGATAAATTAAACGAAGTAGAAGCTTTAAAGAAAAATCCTGAAAATAAAGTAGCCTTTATAGGTGATGGTATTAATGATGCACCAGTTTTAGCAGCAAGTAACGTCGGTATTGCTATGGGTGGTCTAGGTAGCGATGTAGCAATTGAAACCGCTGATGTCATTATTCAAACCGACCAGCCTTCAAAAGTTGTCAGAGCTATTAAAATAAGTCGTTCTACACGTAAAATTGTTTGGCAGAATATCATATTAGCATTTGGTGTTAAAGTCATTGTATTGATTTTAGGAGCAGGTGGTTTAGCCACAATGTGGGAAGCTGTTTTTGCTGATGTTGGTGTAGCACTATTAGCAATTTTAAATGCGGTTAGGCTACAAAGAATGAAATGGTCTTAGCTTGTAAATTAAGGGTTTCAAAAAGTTATTTTTATCATCAAGTAATCCCTTTTTTATTGTCAAATCTTCGGGTCAAGTTTATTTTAATTCAAATTTGTATTTAAGCATTTGCTTAAATAATTACATATTTATATTTTTGCTCAAAATAAGTTGTATGAAACTTGAAACTAGTTGTATTAGAGCAGAAGCAGACCAAGCTCAAATACTTCGTTGTAAAGAAGATTTAAATGAGGTATCAACTTCCATTGAAGGGATAAGTAAAATTATGGCACTGGCGGGTAATGAAGTTCGTTTTAAAATATTGTTTTTGTTGCAAAGGGAAACCGAATTGTGCCCTTGTGACTTTGCTGATATTTTAGAAATGAGCGTTCCTGCTATTTCTCAACATTTACGAAAGATGAAAGACGTTAACGTCATTACTACCCGTAGAGACGGTCAAACCATATTTTATAGTATTTCGAAGGAAAATGAAGCTTTTTTGACTACTATTTTAAGTAATGTATCATCTGAAAGAAAAATTGCATAATATGAAAAAAACAATGACATCTAATCGAACTGCTTTTGCTGGATTGTTTTCAGCTATTGTAGCTTCTTTATGTTGTATTACTCCTGTCTTGGCATTGCTTTCTGGTACTACAGGAATTGCTTCTACTTTTTCTTGGGTAGAACCCTACAGACCCATTTTAATAGGCATAACCGTATTGATTCTTGGTTTTGCCTGGTATCAAAAATTAAAGCCACGTCCAAAGGATATTGATTGCGCTTGTGATGATGACAAACCCAAATTTATCCAATCCAAAAAATTCTTGCTTTTCGTAACCATTTTTGCAGGTATTATGTTAGCCTTCCCCTACTATTCACATACGTTTTACTCCAACTCTAATGCTGAAAAGCAAGTTGTTTATGTATCTGAAAGTAACGTCAGTGAGGTGGACTATTCTATTCAGGGAATGACGTGTGCAGGATGTGAAGCCCATATTAAAAACGAGGTAAATAAACTAGAGGGCATTTTAGAAGTAGATGCAAATTATGAGACTTCCAAAGCTTTTGTAAAGTTTGATAATAGTAAGGTAAGTGCTAGTGAAATTGCAACCGCCATTGGAAAAACAGGATATAAAATCATAGAATAATGGAAGCTATTTTAGAATCTACAATTACGTGTCCCAACTGTGGACATAAGAAAGAAGAAGAAATGCCAACAACAGCTTGTCAATTCTTTTATGATTGTGAAAATTGTAAAGAAGTATTACGCCCTAAAGAAGGAGATTGCTGTGTATTCTGTTCTTATGGCACCGTGGCTTGTCCACCTATTCAACAGGATAAAAGTTGTTGCAGTTAATGAATTATACTGCTAAAAATATTAGGACTTTTATTGGTGCTCGCCGTTTTGATGAGTCTCGCACTTTTTATAGAGAATTAGGTTTTGAAGAAGTAATACTCAATGAAAAGATGTCATTGTTCAAAGTGAATGAGAATCTCGCCTTTTACCTACAACGCTACTATGTAAAAAAATGGATTCATAATTCAATGATATTCTTAGAAGTAGATGATATTGAATCTTGTGAAAAAGACCTAAAATCAAGAGGTCTTCAAGACAAATATAAATATGTTCGTTTTACCGAAATTAAAAATTTTGATTGGGGACGGGAATTATTTATGCACGACCCTTCAGGGGTGCTTTGGCATTTTTGCCAGTTTAGTTGAACTAGTCAACGCGAAATATTAAATGCCAAAATATTGTTCCGCATTTGGAATAAAAACGATAGTATCTATTCTGGGTGCAGGTGGCTTGGTCACGATGTGGGCAAAAGTATTCACCGATATAGGCGTAGCACTATTGGCTATCTTGAATGCCATACGAATACAAAGAATGAGTTAGAAGTAAATCTCATTCAGCACATTCCCTTTCATTCCGTTGCTCTCCATTTCATGAAAAGAGCTTCATTCACAGACATCTTGGACACAATTTCAAAGTTTGCATCATTATTTCTACACCAGTTATTGAGCTGAATAAGCTAATTACATCTGAACAGAACCTGGTCAACTTTGAAATAGAGTCCGTCAATTAACTTCACTTACACCTTTCACTTCACAAAGTTTTAAAATTTAGCCCGAGACGAACTGCATAACCGTTCGCTCACTCACTTTTATAAGTTCTTACTCGCTCAAAATTTTAGTGTCAGTTACTGAAAAGGTAACAGCGATGGCGCTATGGGAAGTAAGTAGATATAAATTATCATAGGCTACTTTCATCTCAATTTTCAATATTAAAAGGATAGTAAAACTTATCAAATCCCTGCTTTTTGAACTAAAAGAAAAGGAAAACGCTCAAGATATAATAAGTATGCAGATAAATGCCATTGTGGCAACTAATTGACACCAATCAATACCATATGTTATTGGCTTAAATATTGACATAATATTCTCAGAACCGTAATGAATAAATATTAGTCTTTCTTTCTATTTAATAAGATTCTTTCAAAAAATAGAATAGTTATTTCTTAAAAAATGAAAGTATAATTAATCAACTCAAAAGCTTTTTAGCTTTAGAAAAAAAGTACTGCAAACCCGAAATGAAATGAAGGGATTGTATAGCAAGAGGGTAACACGCTGGCGCGATGTTACGTTATTCAGTTTTTTTTAAAACACCAGTAAAATCAGTGATTGACAGCGATTAACTGTTTTGTGTTTTAAAAATTGAAGTGTTGTTTTTCACGGAAAAACGCCCACAGCCCAATAAAAACAATAAATTTTTCACGGAAAAATGGATAAAGGATATGAAAAAGAACAATTTAAGAGCCTAAGCATCAAAGCTTCAGTAGCGGAAAAATTCAATGGGTTTTGTAAAGAAATGTCACTTTCAAAATCAATGACCCTATTAGTGATGATTGAATTTTTTCAAGAAAATAATATTTCCCCAGTAGAATCAATAGGACCAAATATGGAAACCTTAGAAAAGCGAATTTCATTACTCATCAAGAAACGAATGAATGGAATGATTGCCATAATGAAAGACATCGAAAAGAACCAGACCAAACCAACGGTAGCAATGTTGCAATCTCTTTTTGAACAGACTGAACCAAAAAAGAAAGTACGAATGGTAGAGAAAAATGACCCATATCTGGAGAAAGACGTTCGCTTTCGCGAAAAGAAATATTTGAACAACAATGATGATGCATAATGAAAAGTGTAAACTACATTATTCACCTCAATACCATATTGGAAATATTCAATAACGATGAACGCATTAAACAAGGACATATCACATTATACCTTGCCTTCTTCTATTTATGGAACAAGAATTTTTTCAAAGAGACCTTAACCATAAATCGGGAGCTCATAATGGAGCGCGCAAAGATTAAATCAAAAACAACGTATCATAATCATTTACGAGATTTAGATGCCTGGGGATATCTTACCTATTATCCATCATATCATCCATCAAGAGGTTCTAAGATTAAGATGACCAGAGCTTGTTCCAAAAGTGGTACAACCAATAGTACACTGAAGGTCCAAATTTTGGACAACTCCGTTCCAAAACCTAGCCAAAATTTGGTATCTTCTTATAAACATAAAACAAAAGAAAACTTAAATAAACAGCCTGTCTTATTTTTTAATGAAAGTGAAGTCATTTCATTTTTCAGACAAAATAGTTGGCCAGAAATAGAGGCGAGAAAATTCTATGTATTCATTAAATCCAAAAAGTGGAAAACAGACAATTGGCAAACTATAGCGAGGATTTTTGCTAAAAACGATTTTGAATTAAAAGAACCTAAAATGAGGAGTCCAATTTCTGGCTATGTAGAAAAACTAAGAAACGACGGGGATAAGGACGATTGAATGCCCCTTTGAAAGGCTATTTTATTTTTCTTTCTGCTACTTGTTTTGAAGCCTGCATTTTAGCCTTGAGTATCTTCATATCTTCGCTCACTTTTCTATCCAAAATTTTAGCGTAATGCTGTGTAGTTCTTAAAGATTTGTGACCAAGCATTTTGCTTACAGATTCGATAGGTACACCGTTTGACAATGTTACTGTAGTGGCAAAAGTGTGTCTCGCCAAATGAAAAGTAAGGTTTTTTCTAATCTTACAAAGTATCGCTATTTCCTTGATATAGGCATTCATTTTTTGATTACTTAATACCGGAAGTAATCTTCCTTTATTAGAAACATCAGGATGGTCGTCATACTTCTTTAGGATATCAATAGCAGTCGGTAATAGTGGAATGCTACTCCGCGTATCGGTTTTAGAACGTTTTATTTTAATCCATTTGTCCCCATCTATACCAATTACTATGTCATTACGCGAAAGCTTCTTTACATCGGCATAAGCAAGTCCAGTAAAGCAAGAAAAAAGAAATATGTCTTTTACTTGGTCCAAACGTTCTGTATGTAATTCCTTTTCCACCATCTTTTGAATTTCTTCTTCGGTAAGAAATTCTCTCTCAACTATTTTGAGCTTCGCTTTCCAATTTGCAAATGGGTCTTTCTGAATCCAATCGTTAGCAAAAGCGATACGTATGATTTTTTTGAAATTTGTGACATACTTAATAGCTGTGTTATGCGCGCACTTTCGTTCTGTTTTTAAGTAGTATTCTAAGCCCGATATAAATTTATGGTCTACATCTTTTACTGGAATATCCTCAAGGTTATATTCTAAATTTATATAATCTGAAACGTGTTTCTTTGCTGTTTTGTAGCGCTCTATGGTTCCAGGAGCAAATTCTTTCCCTACTAAACGTTCAATCTTATCATTATGATTCTGGAAAATTTCAAGTAGCATCTTATGATGTATTCCTTTGCCTAAGTAGACATTCTTAATAATATCTGCCGTGACCAGCTCTTGATTCTCAGATAGCGTTTCTTGAATCTTGTAGATTTTAACTTTAATATTGTCCATATACTTATTAAGCTCACGAACATCTGTTGTGGTTCCGCGAACCTTCCCAGCTTCAGAGTTCCATCTGCTCAATAACACTTTTCGTTTTATACTCAACTCGCTACGCTTACCATTTACCGTTATTCTTAAGTAAATGGGAGCATTACCGTTTTTGTCGATGTCATTACCTCTTGGGTAAAATAGGATTGAAAATGTAGTTTTCATCGGTGCGTGGTTTTTATCGCACTATAAGGTACAAAAAATACAAATGCAAATTACACGTAAACCCTTATATGACAATAGTTAACGACTAATTAGGTGCGTTTTTTACTATAAAAATTTACGCACCGAATCACGCACCTTTTATTTGATATTATATGGTTTTGGATGATATTATGAAAAATCAAAAAAGCCCGTAAACATAGTGTTTACGGGCTTTTAGCGGAATTTGGTAATTCCTAAGCGGAGAAAGAGGGATTCGAACCCCCGGAGGTGTGACCCTCAACAGTTTTC
>JBELHJ010000064.1:9318-11499 GCA_042091495.1 Bacteroidota bacterium | reverse complement strand
CGTTTAGCAACTTCATAATAAGATCTAGGATCGTCTGCAGGGACGTGAGCTGGACAAACATGAACTTCAGCTCCCATAGCCCTTAAAATGTCAATCTTATCTTTAGAGGATTTAGAACTCACAGCTAGGATACATTTGTAACCTTTAATTGAACTAATCATTGCTATGCTAAATCCAGTGTTACCAGAAGTGGTTTCAACAATAATACTTCCGGGTTTCAAAACACCTTGCTTTTCAGCTTCATTAATGATGTGTAATGCTATTCGATCTTTAGCAGAATGTCCAGGATTGTAGGATTCAAGTTTAGCATAAATTTGAGCAGGAATGCCTTTCTTTATAGCGTTTAGTTTTATTAGAGGGGTGTTTCCAACTAACTCAGAAATATTGTTGAAAGCAGTTATGTTTTTACTCATAAATGAGATATCTTTTTTGATCAATTAAAATAATTTCAATCTATTGCAAAAGTACTTATTTTTTTTATTACTTCTTAATTCCTTCTAAATCCAGTAAGAATGCGTATTCTTCGGCTACTTCTTTTAAAGCTTCAAAACGACCAGAAGCTCCACCGTGTCCTGCATCCATATTACAATGAAATAATAACAAATTATCATTGGTTTTTAACTCACGAAGCTTAGCAACCCATTTTGCTGGTTCAAAATATTGAACTTGGGAATCATGAAAACCAGTAGTTACCAACATATTTGGATATGCTTGTGAAAACACGTTGTCATATGGTGAATATGATTTCATATAGTCATAATATACCTTATCATTAGGATTCCCCCACTCATCATACTCACCAGTAGTTAAAGGTATAGTATCATCTAACATGGTTGTAACCACATCAACAAAAGGAACAGCAGCAACAACTCCATTGTAGTACTCAGAACCCATATTAACAATAGCTCCCATTAATAAGCCTCCAGCACTGCCTCCCATAGCATAGAGATGCTTACTAGATGTATAACATTCTTTAATGAGATATTTTGAAACATCAATAAAATCTGTGAATGTATTTTTCTTATTTAATAGTTTTCCGCTTTCATACCACTCTCTACCCAAGTATTCACTACCTCTAATATGTGCAATAGCATAAATAAAACCCCTATCTAATAAACTTAGACGTACTGTAGAAAAGTAAGGGTCTATTGTAGAACCGTATGACCCATAACCATATTGTAAAAGTGGATTTTTACCATCTTTTTTAATACCTTTTCGATAAACTAATGAAACAGGTATTTTTGTGCCATCTTCAGCTTCCGCCCATAAACGCTCTGAGGTGTAGTTATCTTTATTAAAATCACCTCCAAGTACCTCTTGTTCTTTTTTAACCTCTCTCTGTTTGGTTAGCATATTAAAATCAATCGTAGAAGCCGGTGTCGTTAAAGAATTATAAAAATATCTTAAGGTACTGGTATCAAAATCTAAGTTTGTACTAGGATATGCTGTATATGTTTCACTTTCAAAATCCAAATAGTAGCCTGATTCTGGATCATTCCATGCTATTACTTTAATTTTATTAAGTCCATTACATCTTTCACTTAAAACTAGATAATCCTTGAATATTTCGACATCTTCTATAAGCACATCTTTTCGATGAGAAATTAGATCAACCCAATGTTCTTGATTTGTTTTAATTTCAGGAGTTTCCATTAATTTAAAATTAGTAGCCCCATCTTTATTGGTCAAAACATAAAATTTATTATCATAGTGTGAAATACTATATTCTAAACCTCTTTGCCTAGGTTGAAAAATACTAAATTGATTATTTGGAGTATCAGCATTAAGTATTCTGTACTCCGAAGTTAAAGTACTACTAGATCCAATAACTAAATACTTTTTAGATTTAGTTTTGTAAACAAATGTATTGAAGGTGTCATCTTTCTCATGATAAATTAATTGATCTTGATCTGGGCTTTCACCTATAACATGTCTGTAAATTTTATCTGACCTCAGAGTTAAATCATCTTTTCTAGTGTAAAAAAGTGTTTTATTATCATTAGCCCATGTAGAACCTCCTGTTGTATTTTCAATATTAAAGGGTAATAGCTTCCCTGTTTTTAAATCTTTTACTTGAAGCTTATATTTTCTTCTACTTAAAGTATCAATTCCAAAAGCAGCGAAGCGATTATCGGGGCTAATATTGATGCCTCTCAACTGAAAATAAGAGTGGCCTTTAGC
>JBELHJ010000064.1:0-9218 GCA_042091495.1 Bacteroidota bacterium | reverse complement strand
GATTATCGGGGCTAATATTGATGCCTCTCAACTGAAAATAAGAGTGGCCTTTAGCCAAAACATTACAATCAAACAATACTTCCTCTTTAGCTGTTAAGGAATCTTTCTTTCTTGAATAAATAGGATAGTCTTTACCTTGTTCATAACGCGTTATATACCAATAACCGTTGTATTTATATGGAACTGATTGATCATCTTCTTTAATCCTAGATTTCATTTCTTCAAACAAATCGTTCTGAAAATCTTTAGTATGACTAGTTAGTTTATCATTATAATCATTTTCACTTTCAAGATAATCCAATACACTTTTGTTCTCTTTTTCATTTAACCAGTAATAATTATCAATTCTTTTATCATCGTGTTTTTCAAGGATTTTTTCTTTTTTTTCAGCAATAGGAGATTTCATAGTGATTGAATCTTTAATCTTTTTTTGATTTGAGCAAGATGACATAAAAATAATTTTAAACGAAAAAAATAACACTTTTTTAATCATATTTATTCTAATTTTGAATAGCTAAATTTAATTTTTTATTAACTATAATTACAAGTAATATGTTTGGAGATATGATGGGAATGATTAATAAAATCAAAGAAACCCAAAAAAAAGTTGAAGAAACAAAATTAAGGTTAAACCATGTTTTAATAGATGAACAAAGTAAGGATAATCTATTAAAATTAACTTTTACTGCAAACAGAGAATTAAAAAGTATTTCTATTGATGATTCGCTATTGGAAGACAAAGAAATGCTTGAAGATTATCTTATTCTTACAATAAATAAAGCTATTTCTAAAGCATCTAAAATTAATGAAACAGAACTTGCATCAGCTGCTAAAGATGGTTTACCTAACATACCTGGTATGGATTTTTTCAAATAAAGTCAATTGAAGCTATTTTTTTTAAAACATAGTGATGCATTTGGTCTGAGTAATCCAGATGTGTCACCATTCTTAGTTTACCACCACCCATAGGAATGATATAAATGCCATTACTCTGCAATTTATCTATAAAAACACTTTCATTAACTGAAGCTTTTAAGTAAAAGATAACAATATTAGTCTTAACGTTTTGAACTTTTTTAATTACCGGTAATTGCTCTAAAGCCTTTCCTAGTTCTTTAGCCTTTAAATGATCATTTTTTAATCGTAATCTATTATGATCCAAGCTATAAATTCCAGCTGCAGCATAATATCCAATTTGTCTCATATTTCCTCCAAAAACTTTTCTGTATCGTAAAGCTCTATTTATGTTTTCAGAACTAGAAATTAATAGCGATCCACCAGGGCAACCTAAACCTTTACTTAGACAAACTGATATGGTGTCAAATAAATTTCCATAATCCGCTGGTAATTCATCCGTCTCAACTAATGCGTTCCACAATCGAGCTCCATCTAAATGAAATTTCAAATTGTTAGCGTTACAAACTGCTTTTATAGCTTTCAATTCAGTGAAATTCCAAAACGTTCCCCCTGCTCTATTTGCAGTATTTTCTATTGCTACCAATTTTGAAAATGGGGTATGGTAAAACTCCGGTTTATTAATGTTATTTTTAACATCCTCTGAAGTGAATTGGCCATTATTTCCGTTTATTAAACAACAAGATACTCCACTATTAAAGGCCACTCCACCAGATTCATAATGAAAAATATGAGCGTCTTTATCACAAATAACCTGATCACCAGGATTCGTTTGAATCTTAATTGCGACTTGATTTGCCATAGTTCCTGAAGGAAAAAATAAAGAAGCCTCCATGCTAAATAACTTTGCTATTTTCTCTTGTAAAGCAATTACCGTAGGGTCTTCATGAAAAACATCATCACCAACTTCAGCCTTAAACATAGCCTCTAACATTTCTGTAGAGGGTTTAGTCACGGTATCGCTTCTTAAATCAATAAATGGTTTAGGCATAACGTTTATTTTATGTTTTAAAATAACAAAATTAAATCGAGAATATTTTTATGAATAAATAGGAGTTTTATATTTGTTGAAAAATTACTCTATGACAACCAATGATCAAATCAAAGATCTTTTAGAACGCCTCGGTGCGTTGAGGAGGTATCTTTGACATAGATGCCAAAACTATAGAAATTTCAAACGAAGAAGAGCAAACCTTTGATCCTAATTTTTGGAATGACTCCAAAAAAGCTGAGCTCGTTATGAGATCAATTCGTGAAAAAAAGAAGTGGGTCGAAGATTATCAAACTTCTAAATCATTAATTGATGATTTAGAAGTTCTATATGAGTTTCACAAAGCCGGTGATGTATCTATAGATGAAGTTGAACTTCAATTTTCTAAAGCTTCAGATTTTGTTGAAAACCTTGAATTCAAAAATATGTTATCTGAAGAAGGAGATAATCTAAGTGCTGTGCTGCAAATAACTGCAGGAGCTGGGGGTACAGAAAGTTGTGATTGGGCAAGTATGCTTATGCGTATGTACTTAATGTTTGCTGAAAAAAACGGGTATAAAGTCAAGGAACTTAATTTTCAAGAAGGTGATGTTGCTGGTATTAAAACTGTTACGCTAGAAATTGAAGGCAGTTATGCTTTCGGATGGTTAAAGGGTGAAAATGGTGTTCACAGACTTGTTCGAATATCGCCTTTTGATAGCAATGCAAAAAGACACACTAGTTTTGCATCAGTATATGTATATCCTCTTGTTGATGATACAATAGAAATAGAAATTAATCCTGCTGATATTGAAATAACAACCGCTAGATCAAGTGGTGCTGGTGGGCAAAATGTTAATAAGGTAGAAACTAAAGTCCAGCTTACACATAAACCTTCGGGAATTCAAATCTCATGCTCAGAAACAAGATCTCAACATGATAACAGAGCACGTGCAATGCAAATGCTCAAGTCCCAACTTTATGAAATTGAACTAAATAAACAAATGGCTCAACGTGAAGATATAGAAGCTGGAAAAATGAAAATTGAATGGGGTAGTCAAATTAGAAATTATGTGATGCATCCTTATAAACTAGTTAAAGATGTTAGAACATCTTATGAAACCGCTAATGTTGACAATGTTTTGGATGGAGATATTACACCCTTTTTAAAATCATACCTTATGGCAATGGGACAAAATAAAGACACAGAAAACACTTTATAATTTTTAATAAATGATTACCATATATCACAATCCACGATGTAAAAAATCTAGAGAGGGATTAGCTATTTTAGAAGACTTAAATATTAAATTTAACATTAGAAAGTATTTAGATGAAACTTTAAATGCAGACGAATTAAAAACTATAATTGATGTCTTAAAAATAAAACCAGAAGTATTGGTTAGAAAAAATGAAAGTATTTGGAAAACCAATTATAAATCAAAACAACTAACAGACAATGATTTAATAAAAATAATGGTTGATAATCCTAAATTAATTGAGCGCCCCATAGTAATTAACAAAAACAAAGGCATAGTGGGACGACCACCAGAACTTATAAAAAAGCTATTTTAAATAAAAAAAGCACTCAATATTGAGTGCTTTTTTTATTTATTTTTCTTTGAATCTATAATTTCTTTGACACGTTCAACTAAAGCACCACCTACCCAATAAGGTATAACAAAAGTTAGGAGAAAAATCATTAACCAAAATCCAATAGTGAGGATGGTTAAAAACGCTAAAAAACCTAAATATTGATCAAATTCGAACATGTTATTATATCTATTTAAAATTTTTGACAAATATATAACAATACTATTGTTTAAGCAACATTGATTATTTGATTTTTTGATTGTAACTAAACTTTATTAAATCGTATTAAAACAATAAATTTGTAACACAAAATTATAGACAATGAGCTACAGAATAGAAAAAGACACCATGGGTGAAGTAAAAGTTCCTTCAAATAAATTATGGGGAGCCCAAACGGAACGATCAAGAAATAATTTTAAAATAGGTCCAAGCGGTTCAATGCCTTTAGAAATTGTATACGGATTTGCCTACTTAAAAAAAGCAGCCGCATTTACTAATTTCGACTTGGGAGTATTAGAGGCAACTAAAAAAGAATTAATAGGAAAGGTCTGTGACGAAATTTTAGAAGGGAAACATGATGATCAATTTCCGTTAGTAGTTTGGCAGACAGGATCTGGTACTCAAAGCAATATGAATGTTAATGAAGTTATTGCAAATAGAGCTCACCAATTAGCAGGAAAAATTGTTGGAGAGGGTGAAAAAACAATTCAACCCAATGATGATGTCAACAAATCACAATCCTCAAATGACACCTTCCCTACTGGAATGCATATAGCAGCTTATAAAAAAATAGTTGAACATACAATTCCATGTATAGAATCACTAAAAGCAACATTTGAATTAAAATCTAAAGACTTTAAAAATGTTGTAAAAATTGGAAGAACTCATTTAATGGATGCCACACCTTTAACACTTGGACAAGAGTTTTCTGGATATGTTTCACAACTAGATCATGGTATTAAAGCTTTAAAAAATACACTTTCACACTTATCTGAATTGGCTTTAGGAGGAACTGCTGTAGGAACGGGTTTGAATACACCTAAAGGATATGATGTTTTAGTTGCTAAATATATTGCTGAATTTACAGGATTTCCATTTGTAACTGCTCCTAATAAATTTGAAGCGTTAGCTGCTCATGATGCTTTAGTTGAATCACATGGAGCTCTTAAGCAAATCGCTGTATCACTAAATAAAATTGCTAATGACATACGCTTAATGGCCTCAGGTCCTAGAAGTGGCATTGGAGAATTAATTATTCCTGCAAATGAGCCGGGGAGTTCTATAATGCCAGGAAAGGTCAATCCAACACAATGTGAGGCGACTACAATGGTATGTGCTCAAATTATAGGTAACGATGTTGCAGTGACTGTTGGTGGTACGCAAGGGCATTATGAATTAAACGTATTCAAACCATTGATGGCTAAAAATGTCATTGAATCAGCGCAATTACTTGGTGACGCTTGTAAGAGTTTTAATTTACATTGTGCCTTAGGCATTGAACCTAATCACAAAATTATAAACACATTACTTAATAATTCTTTAATGCTAGTAACTGCACTTAACACTAAGATTGGTTATTATAAAGCTGCTGAAATTGCTAACACGGCCCACAAAAATGGCACTACACTTAAAGAAGAAGCTATTAATTTAGGCTATGTAACTGAAGATGAGTATGATGCATGGGTTAAACCTGAAGATATGGTTGGAAGCTTAAGCTAATAATATATTTATTTATATTTTAAAACGTTAACTTTAAAATCAGTTAACGTTTTTTTTTGATAATTTGAAAACACTCTTCACAAATATTAATCAGTTAGTCCAAGTTAGAGCTAAACATATTCCAAAAATTGATGGGTTGGATATGAAAAATCTTCCATGCCTAGAGAATGCTTATTTAATCATTAAAAATGGCTTAATTGAAGATTATGGCCTAATGGAGAATTTACCCGCAGATTTTGATGGTCAAATAAATGATCTAACAGGTAAAATTGTTTTGCCATCTTGGAATGATTCACACACACATTTAGTTTTTGCAGAACCAAGAGCAAATGAATTTGTTGATAGGTTAAATGGCTTATCCTATGAAGAAATAGCTAGAAAAGGTGGAGGTATTTTAAATTCAGCAAAGGCTTTAAGTAAATTATCAGAAAATGCCCTATTTGAGGATGCTATCAAGCGCTTAAATCAAGCTATAAGTATGGGAACTGGTGCAATAGAAATAAAGTCGGGCTATGGTTTAGATGTGGAAAATGAAATCAAGATGCTTAAAGTTATTGATAAACTTAAGAGAATATCTCCTATTTCAATAAAAAGCACTTTATTAGCTGCTCATGCCATACCAACAAAATATAAAAACAATAAATCAGAATACATTAAAATAATCACTGACGAATTAATACCAAAAGTCGCTAAAGAAAATTTAGCTGATTATATTGATGTATTTTGTGAAAAAGGCTATTTTACGGTATCAGATACGGATAAAATTATTAGTTGTGGAGTGAATTATGGACTAATACCAAAAATTCATACAAATCAATTTAATATTATTGGAGGTGTTAAAACTGCAATAAATAGCAATGCTTTATCTGTTGACCATTTAGAATTATTAGATAATAATGATATAAAAGCTTTAAAAAACAGTAATACGATATGTACAACCCTTCCGGCTTGCTCTTTTTTTATAGGTATTCCTTATGCTCCTGTAAAACTGATGATGGAAAACAACCTAGGTGTTGCTATAGCCAGTGATTTCAATCCGGGAACTTCACCAACCAATAACATGAACTTTGTGGTGAGTCTTGCTTGCATTAAAATGAAAATGACCCCTGAAGAGGCTATTAATGCAGCTACAATTAATGGAGCTTATGCCATGGGGGTTAGTGACCAATTAGGAAGTATAAGTGTAGGCAAAAAAGCAAATCTGATAATTACTAAAATTTTAAATCATTATAATGAAATTCCTTATAACTTTAGCAACAATGTTATAGAGCAAGTTATTATAAATGGTGTTAAACAAAAAAGCTGAGAAAATCTCAGCTTTTAATTATTTTAAAGTAAGTGAAGTGGAAGATAACAACGTATTTTTATTAAAAATGTTTACGGTATAATTTCCTGTTTCAAACTTTTCATCCGAACTTATATACTCACAAATATCTAAGTTATTATTTTCATAGTTAAAACTACTTATTAAACTGTAGTTTAAAACGTCTTCATTAAAAACAAGTTCATTATTTAACCCTAGAACATTATTTTTTGGATCAATAACTTGAACATAAAGTTCCATATCACCTGATTCTACTAGGTCGTTTTTGGCAATCATAAAACAAACTTTTAACTTATCGCTTCTTCTTGCCCTCTCTGTAGGAATTAATTTACCAGATGAACGTTCAATAACACCAACAGCATCTAGACCAAGAACCTGAAGATAAGACGCATTTTTAACAACATCTGTCAATGTTTTATTTTGATCTAGCAAAGCATCAGAGAATAATTTTGTCTCATACAGTTGAATTGACGTACTATCTAGTGAAGCAGTTAAAGAGGTGTTTTCTATTCTTAATCTTTCATTTTCCTCAAACAGTAATTCTTTTTCTTTTTTTAGTTTGATGTATAAATTTTTGTAACCTATAAGATCCTTGACACTGCTTTGAGAGTTGGTTAATGAATCTACTAAGTTATCTATTCTTTCTCTGGCATCAATCAAATCGTCGTTAACTATCTTGTTATCTGCAATAACTTCATCATATTGGAGAGTTAGGGCATTTAAATCAGCTAAAACTTGTTGTTTTTCTTTTGTTAGAATTTGTTCATTTTCGTTTTTTTCAGAATATAGTGCTCCTGAAAATATGCCTAATCCAACAAGTAATATCGCAAGAATACCAATAATTATCTTTTGGTTTGATGGTTGCTTGTTATTAATCTCTTTGTTCATTTTGTAGTTTTTAAAAATGTGTTTTTTAATTTAGATTGTATCAAATTTAAAAATATCATCTTATCTGTAGACCAAAAAAATGTATTTTTAATTTATTAAAAATTTTACCTCATTAATGCAAAACCTTAAACTGTTAAACATCAATAGGTTAACTGATCTAATTAGTAAACGTCCCGGTGAAGTTAAACTAGGTGAAAAGATAAGAGTTCTCAAATCTTCTCATAATATATACGAACAAATTAGAGATTTGGATGTCAAATATGTAATTTTTGGTATAAAGGAGGATATAGGTGTTAGAGCAAACTTAGGTATATCAGGAACAAAGGTTACTTGGAAAAAATTTTTATTAAGCTTTTTAAATATTCAACACAATGCGTTTATCAAAGCAAATAAAATTTTAGTTCTTGGCCACCTTTCCTTTAAAGCCTATTATAAAAATATTGATTCTTTGGATATTAAAGATTTAAGAAACATAACATCTGAAATTGATAAATCTGTCTCTTTTCTTTCTCAAGCAATAATTAAAGCTAAAAAAATTCCTATTATAATTGGAGGAGGCCACAATAATTCTTACGGAATAATTAAAGGATGTGCATTAGCATTAAATAAAAAAATTAATGTATTAAACATAGATGCGCATACTGATTTTAGACCATTAGAAGGTAGACATAGTGGTAACGGGTTTTCTTATGCATTTCACGAGGGGTTTGTTAAAAATTACTTTGCATATGGTCTTCATGAAAATTATATATCAGAGTACTTCTTAGAGCAATTAATAGCTAACAAAAATCACATTAAATATATTAGCTATGAAGCACTTTTGGGTGTCAAGGGTCAACAAAATAAAGAGGACCTTTATAATCAAATACGTAAATTTATATGCCAGCGAAAATTTGGATTAGAACTTGATTGTGATGCCATAAAAAATATTCGTTCTAGCGCCCAATCCCCAGTTGGTTTTGAAACATCAACAATAAGAAGATTAATACACGACTATAGCACTAATAAAAATGTACTTTATTTCCATATTTGTGAGGGAATGGCATCAAATTCGCCTGAAAATAGGATAGGGAAATTAATCACTTATTTAATTACAGACTTTATAAAAGCAAATCAATAATTACAAACGTTTATTGCCTTTTAATGTTACAATCCATACATCACTATATCCTTTGTCTTTTAAATAATTTTTATAAATACTTGCTCTTTCTTTGGATGCAAACTGACCGGAGTAATATCGCCTATATCCGTCGGCATAATCAAAATAGTATACGGCATCAATATTATTAAAAGAAGCCAAATGACTGTGTACACTTGATGCAGCTATTTGAACAGTATAAGTTAAAGATTCATTAAATTGACTAAAATCATAAACTTCAAGGTTTTCATTAGTCAGCCATTTAAAGGTAATAACTTTATTACTAGATGCAATAACGCGTTTATTAATACTAGAACGAAGATTTTGAGGTGTTTGATTTTCATTTAATACAATGAATTCCGAACGTCTGTTTTGTTGGTGATCTTGATCGGAACATGGAACGCCATCCTTACAACCGTTAATAAGTTCTGATTCACCATAACCCTTTCCGCCTACTCTGGATTTATCTATTCCATTATTTACGATGTAATTTACAGTAGAAATAGCTCTTTTTTCAGATAAACTCATATTGTAATTGTAATCAGAACGGCTATCTGTATGTGAGCGAACATCAATTTTCATATCAGGATATTTTTTTAAAACTGCAATTACTTTTTGAAGTTCTATCTCAGCATCTTTTCTTATGGTCCATTGATCTGTATCAAAATAAA
>JBELHJ010000063.1:11074-12135 GCA_042091495.1 Bacteroidota bacterium | reverse complement strand
CAAGAATAATTTTTTATCCTTGGGAATAATTTTAGTAGTGTTATTACTTTGTAATGTTTAATAACGTAAACTATTAACTATTGAATAATTATCATATTGTTATTTAAATCAATCGTAGTGCGCCCTAGTTTTTCAATGGTTGACATACCCATTAGAAATTCATCACTCCCTATCCCTTCCATGACTGCAATCTCTACATTATAGATTGTTTTTGGTCCTAAAGTTATTGATGGAAATTGCCAAACTTCAGCTCTTACACTGTTGCCGTTGGCCATTGTATAAAACGCATTTCTAATAAAATTTGTAGACCGGTTCATAAAACCAGAACGGATGTGTTTGTTTAAGTAGGACTCTGAAATAGTTGATGTCGAAGCTCCAGTGTCTAACATAAAAGTAGTAGGGATTCCATTAATGTTAGTGTTAACAAATTTATGCCCAAACTCAGGGTATAAGGGTATATAGGTTTCTTTTTTAGAAACTTTTTCAATGGCTACGGTCTCATCTTGGGCTGCATTAGAACTGCTATTTAAGATTAAAACAATAAGAAACAAAGCTGCAAAGCTAGAAATCACCAAAACCGAAAATTTATTTTTTTGGAAATAAGACTGCTCCTGTTTAGGTGAATCATCTTTGCTTTGAGGTTTTATATTTATTTTTGGAGTCATTGCCAAGCGCTCTACATCCGACAAAACTTTTATATCTAATTTTTGTTTGGAAAGCTTTGAAATAATACCGCTTATATCTTTTACTTTTTCAAGTTCAAAAATTAAGTCAAGCGCTTCATAATAATTTTTCTCTCTATGCTTTAGAGCTTCTATAAGACCAATCAGTTCTAATTTAGCCTTCATTGAGGACTTTTTGTACATCCCAACAATAGAAAAGGCAGAAAGCTCCTTTGTGAGTCCAGCACGCTGTCGCTTTATGTCTAAATTAGTTATGTTTTCCAATTGTTAATTTATTAATTATGTTAAAACGTATCATTTTAATAACCTTCTCCTTGAATAAGCTGTCAGTTCTTGAGCCAAAATTCTGCTTGAAGCTGTACATTAGAGTGTCAATTC
>JBELHJ010000063.1:0-10974 GCA_042091495.1 Bacteroidota bacterium | reverse complement strand
AAGCTGTCCATTAGAGTACCAATTCCTAGATAATCCTTGGCTTTTGCCATCTACATAACTTACTTCTTCTTCAAGCTGTCCGTTAGAGTGCCAGTCCCTATGCAATCCTTCTTTTTTACCATTAATAACTTCGCCTTTGTAATATTTACTATTAATCTTTCCAGTTAGCAAAGACATATCTTTTTTTAAATACACTAACCCTTTATTAAAAACAACTTCATCGTACTGATATGTTGCTGGAACATTATACATGAAATAAGCAACAATACCGATGGCAATAATGGAGATAGATATAATAATACCTTTTTTTAAAACTGGGTTTCTTGGAATTTCTTCAATTGGTGTTTTCGTATTATTATTAATATTTTTAGAAGAAGGGTTTGGTTTTTTAACCAGCTGTTTTGCCCCTTTCTTTGTGGCCAACATAGAAGAATTATGCAAAGCTTTATAGGCCTCCTGTACTTTTTTATACTCTTCTTTAAAAAATTCTTGGTCGTTATTGTTTTTAGGGTCTAATTCTTTAGATAAACGCTCATACGCTTCCCGAATTTCTTCTTTGGAGGCACCTTCATCTAGGTCAAGTATCTCATAATAATTTTTCATTATTCATAGGTATAAACAGGTATTCTGTAATATTCATCTTCATGTTTATCAGGTGAATTATAAAAGGCATTGTAGTTGCCATTTATGGCTTGCAAATTCACATCAACCGTATTACCTATATCTAAATTTCCAGAGACGTTTAGATCTCCCCCATTTACATAGGTGTCAACTGTATTTACAACTCTTACCTTTTGTGTATAATCATCACTGGGGACAAAGAACCCCATGTTTTGTAAAAAAACTCCCCAGATGCCTGTGGCAATAAAAAATAAAAGACCTCCAAATGCATAATCACGTTTTGAAGTTTTTGATTTAATTTTAGGAGGCTGATCATTTAACAACTCCTTTTGCTTTAAATCAATATCTTGACTTTTATGGCTTTTAGAACCTTTTTCTGTAGCGAGAATCGAAGAATTACTCAAAGCTTTATAGGCCTCTTGAACTTTTTTATATTCTTCAACAAAAAACTCTTTATTATCGTTGTTAGCAGGGTCTAATTCTTTACTAAGTTTATCATAAGCTTCTTGAATTGCTTCTTGAGAAGCTCCTTTTTTTAGACCTAAGACATCATAATGTTTTTTCATAAATTTAAATTTTAAAATAATAATTGATTTTTATTTCAAATCATCTTTGTAATTGTAAAAAATTATTGAAAAAATAATCATCGAACCAACAAACAAAATTGAACCTATCAGATTATTATTTTGGTAACCGGTTACAATACTCGAACCTAAAAGAACATTTAAGACAATACTAGGAACCAAATAAGTTTTATAACCAGCTTTTTTTCCTTTAAACATTTTCATTGCGCCGATAAATTTTAATACAAATGGGACAGTAAAAATTAAAAAATTAAAACCAAAGCCACCAAAACCAGAAAACGTTTGACGTAAAAATGATAACGCACAGAATCCCGAGCCAATCATACTTAGTACACTCAATGTTTTTAAACCATTAGGGACAGAAGTGGTTTGAATTGTATCTAGTTTTTTATTTTTGAGCTCCTCTATTTTCTCGGAAGAAATAGTTACAGTTACTGAGCCTGATGCATTTGAGTTAGATTTATCACTATTAGTATTATTAAAGGATTTTGTTGAACCACTATTCTTCAAAATCGAGCTATGACTTAAAGCGTTATATGCTTCTTGGATTTTTTTGTATTCATCTTTAAAAAAATCTTCGTTATTGTTATTTTCAGGTGCTAATTCTTTTGACAAACGTTCGTAAGCCTCTTGAATTTCTTGCTGGGTTGCATTATTGTCTAAACCAAGAGTTTCAAAGTGGTGATTCATATTTATTTTTTTAATAACTCCGTTAAAACCTTAGTATCTCTAACGGCAGGAATTTCATCTCGATGGAAAAAACCGTCTGGCACCTTATTTGACGTCTTTAATGAATAACTGTTTACATAAATTTTCGCTAACATTTCACCACTAATTGAATAAAGGTTATAAACGTCAATAGCGCCTTTTATGTTGGGGGAAGAAGTACTTGAAGCGAAAACAGGAGCATTAGGTTTTTTTGAACCTATTTTTGATTTATCAGAGTCACTTGTTCTGACAAAATCTATTGGGTTAAATGAGTATGCATCAGATCTAGATTTTGATTCATACCTATAACGCAACTTATCCATGTAGGCCGGTATATTATCTATTCCATGTACAGGAATTGGATTAGACTTGGTTAATCCAAAAGGACCCTCTCCATCTGGGTTTTCATCTTTAAAAGATGCGTCATGAGGAACTGAAATTATCATTTGATGCATCATACTATGCTTTTCATGGATGATAATCCTATTTCTTATTTTCTTTGCTCTTTCAGCATTCTTTTCTGCTAATGTTTTTTTTTTGAATAAATTAAATAAGCCCATATTTCAATTAGATTTATCAATTTCCTCAGTTATGTTATCATCTGATCTAGTAGATTTAAACTCAGATTGTTTAGGTTTTAGATACTCAATGTCACCAAAGCGCTGATGTATTATAAAATCATCTAATTCCAAGTGAGCTCTCAACTCGTTTATAAAGTTCTTTTCACTATCCTCTTCTTTTGCATCAGCTCTTATAATTCTTAAAGATATTTCCAATGAAGTAAGTTCTTGCACAGGGTTAAGCGTATTATTCTCTAACTTATCAAATACATTTTTTTTAAAAGCATCAATATCTGCTTTGCAAGTTTGAAGTGAAGCCTCTAAAGCATTAGTTAAATCTGTTGAAGAAAAGTAAGGTGAGTTCTTTTCTATTTTATGAAGGGCTTCAATTTCCCTTTGATCAATATCTCCGTCACATGCAATAGCACATACGGCAATATCTAATAACAGTTCTTTAAAATCTATAAGTTCCATATTTAGAAGTGTTTAATTAATTTCTTTTAAATCCTATGGGGGTTCTTGGATTTTGTTGTTTGCCTGAGTTTGTAAAAATCGTGTGTGCTTTTTTGTAAGATTCAAGAATTTCTTGACTTATCGATGGGCTAAAATTTTCTGAAACTTCAGAAAGTATAGACATTGATATTCGTGTTTCACTAATGGCAGCCTTGTGAGCAGCTTTATTCACAATATATTCTATATCACTTGCAACATGATTGGGGGTGTTGGAGGCCAATAAATCAAAGTCAATCCCAACTTCACAATGTCTGTTCTTTAAATGTAACTCAAAAAGTTCAGCTCGTGCAATTGTATCAGGAGGAGATACATATATTTTAATTTCTAATCTTCCAGTACGGAGCATCGCCTCATCAATTAAATTTGGCTGATTTGTAGTAGCAATTACAAAAATCCCTCTATCTGAACACTTGTTGATTTGAGATAAAAATTCGTTTACACGAGCAGATATAGATTGGTTTGTATCATCAGATCTCTTTGGCATAATTGCGTCAACTTCATCAAAACATATAACAGTTGGTGCATTAGCTTCAGCTTGTGAGAATAATTGGCCTATTTTCTCTTCACCTCCACTTACGTAAATAGAACTCAAATCGGAAGGCTTAATCATAAAAAAATTAAACCCAGCTTCCTCACAAAATTTTTCTGCAATAAACGATTTTCCGCACCCTGGAGGGCCGTACAATAACATTCCATTAGGTATAGATACACCATATTTTTTGAAATGATCAGGGCGCCTTAATACATCTAAAACTTCTGAAGTTAATTGATTTTTTAACCTTTTCATTCCAGCTACATCTTCAAATCCATTTCCGTGTTTTACAACTTTCTTGTTAACTATATTGTTTCGTTCAGTATTAAATAACTTCTCTCTATTTAAGTAACTGGAAAGTTCATTAAGCGTTTCAAATCGCTTATCAGGATCTTGATTAAGTGCCTTATCCAAAACTTTTTTTAAATGCTGCTCAAATGTATCTGAAAAATATAGTGGCTGAAGTCTACTATTCAAGTACTCGTTTAGTTTATTAGGTGATTTTATATCTTGACCATTTTCGTCATTATACGGTAAGACACCACAAACCATCTGGTAAATCAACGCAGCAATATTGTACATATCTGTTTTAGGGGTAAAAACATTATTAAATACCTCTGGTGCCAAATGAGATAACCTTAAACCATCTAAATAATTAAATTTAAAATCTTCTTCAAAAAAACGAACATTGATTAAGTTTCTAAGTTTGATGGTTTCCGATTCGCCGCTCATATCAAAAACAATATTATCGAGTGATAAGCCATTCATTAAGATTGGCTTATTTTTGGAATGTAAAGAATGAGCAATCTCAATAAGCTTTGAGCCCACTTGAATAGCGTCAAATTCATCTAATGGCCCAGTGCGCTTCATTCGGTCTAAAACACTTTCGCCAATAATAAATTCGGTTGCTATATATCTATATTGTTCTAAATCGTGTCTGAAATCACCAGAACCTAAAAGTTTTGGAAACCCATCAAGGGCTAATCTTAAAAAACCTAACTCTCTTAAATTACCATCTTCATCAAGATCATCACGAGCTATTTTTGATGCTTTATAGATGCTCAAGGAAACCTGTTTGCTGTTTTCTAAATCAATTCCTGAGTATATGGAACAAAAGGATGTTTCTTCAATAAAATGTTTGATTTTATATCGGTCTTTAATCTGTATATTTTTTAAAATACTCATGAATCGTTTATAACATTTAACTCAAAATATCGTCTCGCTGACCCGCTTCTTTTGGATTGGGAAGCAAACGCCAAAGTTGCTGGCAGTAACTAAGCGCTCTTTCTCGATTGGGATTATCCATAACTTCTTTTAAAGCAGCATTAAGTATCGAACGTGCTTTTGATCGATCTGACCATGGTTGAGAATCAAAGTCATCATTCATATTAATCAAAATTGAAATAAATAACTCAACCCCATGTTCATTGTCAAGAATTTGCACATAAAAACTACCCATCTCCTCACGAAGTTCTTTAGCTTCATAAACATCTTTATTCTTTAAAACTGCATTCATGCGATTCTTCAAATCATTAAATGCAGACTTTGTAGATGAATCTTCAGAATTTTCAGCCTTTTTTTCAAGTTCATAAAATGTTGATTTCAGCTCTTGCTCTGCAATGGGCCACGCACTTTCATTCATTAGGTTATCGAGTGCTGTGAATTGTTTTCGTAAATCGTCTCTTACTTTCATTCGAGTGTCATAATCTGATTTACGTGATTCGTATTCCTGTTTTATGTTCTTTACACTTGACTTAATCTTTTCTAATGAGTCGGTTTTGAAACTATCATTTTCTTTTTCAAAGGCTTCAATTTCACTTTCAATACTTTTAAACTGTTCAGTAAACCAGTTGTCATCCTCTCCTTGTTGTTCATGTTTTTCAAATGTTTTTTCAATAGTATCATTTAAATAAGGAACGTCAACAGATAAATTATAAACTCCATCTCTTACAACCTCTAAAAACAAGTTTACTTCTGATCCCTTAGGCAATAATTTCGGAATATCTTGACCCGTTAAACGGACAGTATTAACCCAAGTTTGATTATTTGCCCTTGTGCCTTCGGCTTTATCAGGTCCTTGATAAATTGAAATATTAATTTCATCAGAAGAGCCAGGTCTTAAATCTTTTAGTGTTTTTAATCCCGATTTTTCCCCACTAGCAGGCATGGTTTGTCCTTTTTCAAGACCCGGTATTTTGTAAAAATTAGCTTTACCGTTCTCTCCTAATAATTCAACACCATAGTTATATGCTAACGTTGCACTGCCTGTTTTAACACCTTGTAGAATAGTAAGCTCTGTGGGCTCACATGGAATTTGCTCACCTGTTTCATTGGTCAAAAACAATTCGAAATTATTGGGTTTTCCCGCTCTTAAAACTAAATCAATTATATTACCTGTGGAATCAATTTCTTCTTTATTGGATTCCCATCCCCCATCAGAACGCTTAACATTAACAAAAACTTTTGAGGGTATCACGCCTTGTGTTTTATTTTCGTTGAGTTTAATCACTAACATTTCCTCAGTCTCAACAGATTGAGATTCATAGGATAAGTCCAATTGAATTTTTGAGACATCTCTAACCTCATCAGCAATAACTTCATCAATGTCGAACTGTGAAGCATATATAGCAGCACCGCGGGCAACAACTGTCATAGGATCAACCGAAGTGTTTGGGGCGCATATTTGTTCTATTAACATTTCACGTAGTACAGGTGAAAATGTTGGGCCTCCAACCAAAATTAGAGAGTTTAAGTCCTCTCCAGCAATATTGTTTCTTTTTAAAACAGTTTTTGAAATGTCAATTGCTTTTTGAAAAATCGGACCCAAAGTTGTTTTCATTTGCTCATGTGTTACCTCAAAATCAAGTTCAATTTCCTCTCCTGCATCATCTTCAGGATATTCACCAAGATTGGATATTACATCATAAAAATCTGCAAAGGACAAATTAATTTTGATTTCTTCCGCTTTGGCTTTAAGTGCACTTTTCAAAAGAGATTTCTTAATTTCATCACTCAAAAAACTTTCAACAGTGAAATTTTCTTTAACGTAAGGCATAAGAATTTCATCAACAATTGCATTGTCCAAGTTTTTACCACCTAGCCAATTGTCCCCTTCGGTATCTCTAACTTGCATAATACCCTCTTCAACATCAACCAAACAAACATCAAAAGTTCCTCCGCCAAAATCAAAAATTAGGATTTGACCATCTTTAACTTTTTCATCAAGACCATAGGCCATTGCAGCAGCAATAGGCTCTTGCAATAGCTCAACCTGAGTAAACCCAGCTAAAGCTGCAGCTCTTTGTGTTGCCGATTTTTGATTGTCATTAAACATTGCAGGAATAGTAATAACAACGGATTTAAATTCACTTCCCTGAGTGAAAGACTTTAATTTTTTCAACACCTCCGATGAAAGTTCTTCAGAAGAAAAATCTTTATCCATAAATACAGAGTGGTATTTTTTATCAGAACCCATAGTTCTTTTAAACTCAATAAACGTATTAGAGTTACCTTCCTTACCTACTTTTAAAGCTTTTACTTTATCGGAAGCTAGTTGATTATATGCTCTGTCCCCTACTGAAACACTCTGCTTTTTTGAAAAACTAACACATGATGGCATGGTGTCTTTCTGGACTTCACTTTTTATGACATCGCTTTCCCCTTTGTCAATAACAGCTATTGCCGAATTGGTCGTTCCTAAATCAATTCCGTACTTTATTTTATTCATAATGTAATTTATTCGCCTTGGCTAACCTCGACTTGGGCCGCTTGTATTAATTTACCTTTAAAATTTATTTGTGGTTTTATAATTCTCGTAATGACACTTTCACCTTCACTCAAATTTTCATCAGTGACAAAATTGACCTCAACATTCATTCCTTCATTGTAAGGTTTATTTAATAAATTTTCCAATTCATAACCGTTAGAATTTAGAGATTGCTCAAGTTTCCTAACAGAAGCTGAAAGTTGTTTAAATCCTTTAATTGTAGAGTCCATCCTAGATAAGTTTATCGTAATTCGAACAATTTCGTCTGCAACCCGCTTTGCAAAAGAATGATCAATTTCACCTTTAGAAGTTGCCCCAATACCATTAGACTGACTGGATAACCAATCCATTAGTTTTTGCCCATCTTCAATTTGCTTCTCAAAAATTTCCTGCTGCTTTAGAGCTATTCTTTTAGCGTTAGATGTTTGACGTCGTGACAATACTAAATAAATCGATAGTACTATAATTAGTAGAACTGAAATTAGCACAAACCAAAGTTTTTGTTTGTTACTTATTTCTTCATTCACATTACGAATTGAAAGTGAATTATTGTTAGATACGTTGGCTATTTCTGACACTTCCTTTTTAGATAACATTAAATCGCTAGACAAAGATGAAGTAACACCCTCGAGTTGGGTGGTTTCTTGTTTTAATCCATCCACATTCTCATCCAATTGCTTTTTCAGGTTACTTAATGAATTTTCAAGCTCATCAATTTTAGTTAATGACATCATTAGGTGTTGATTCAAACTATCAATACTAACTTGATTATTGACAAATCTATTTTCAAAGTACACCATATGATTAGAAATGGAATCATACTGAGCTTGATTGCGCGCAATTATTAACGAAATTTCATTGTCAAGCAAGGAAAACTTTGAATTCAGTTTTGAAAATCCCAATTCGATTTTTGTTGAGGAAATTGAATCCACTTGACCGCAAACGTCTAATGCAAAGATTAATGTTGCTATTATATATAAGTATTTTTTCATTGTTTAATGTTATTACGGTTATGGCATTCCATATTCATAACCCTGTCTAATAGATTCTTTGACTATAGGGTGATTAGAAACACTTTCAAAATATATTTTTTTATTCATAAACTTAAACCACCATTTCCCGATGCTAAAACCAGTAAAGAAATCAATTATAACGAGCACTCCGCTAGTTAAGGCAGCTGCACCTCCATAAACTACAAGTGCTAAAATTGGGGCTATAATTTTATTAGTACTTTTTTTGTTTTTACAAGAATTACAACACTTTACTTCAAGACCTCCATTTTTAAAATAACTGTATTGACTAAGACCTGTCATTTTATGCATTTTTAATCGTAAACCCAATGAACTTTTTGAGACTTCATTTTCATTACAAAACTTACATATTTTTGCATTTATCTCCTCCTCACAATGCTTTATACACTCATTTGCTCTAGTTTTAGTTTTATCACTTGTTGCTATAAAAAGTGCATACTTATAGGAGCTTAAATAGGATTGGTCATCACTCATTTCATTAAAGTAATTAATCCCACATTGCAAAACTTGATTAGAAACTTTATCAGCTAAAGACTGATATTGATGATGATTTACACCTAAAGTTTCTTTTAAATATTTTAAGTCCTTAACGGTACTTTTAATTAGTTCTTTTCCGAGTGAGAGCCCTTTTTCTACATTGTTTTTCAAAGCTAATGATGTTGTTTCAATCATTTCCTTAATGTTTGAAACAGGGCTTTGAATAAGATTTTTTCTATAAAGTTCTGATAGTGATGCGTCAACATCTTCAATTAAATCAAAAATTTGCTTTGTGGAAAAACTTTTATTTAATGTTTCAATAATTTTTTCCGAAAAAAATAAATTTATATCGTTTGAGTTTATGGTCGATTTGGCACCAACACTTAAACAAAAATCATTAAAACAATCTGATTTAATCAAATTAATCTTCTGCTTAAGCGCTGATTTTAGTTTGGAGATTGAGTCTTGATCTGTCTTAAATATATCTTTTTTCGAGGCCTCAAGAACACTTATTAATAATAATGTTGAAATATTATTTACAGCAGAAAAGTTTTTTGAGTCAACCTCTTCTGACTTGATAACCTTGCTCCAAATTGCAAATGCTTTTTCAACGTCCCCCTTAATTAAATTTGCTAAAGCAATTGAATCAAAAGAAGTTGTTTCTTGAAACCAGAACAAACTAAACTTAATTTTATTTTCATCTAAAAGTATTTTACTTTCTACTTTACTTATTATATCAGTAGACCTATCAACAGGCTTTAAGCTTAGAAAAGAAAGATCATAATCAAGATCTAATGACTTTCCTAATTTTGAAAATGCTTTAAGTTTTGATAGATTTCTTTGGATTAATTTTTGTCCAGAATTTGAAGTGACTCCAAGTGTTCTATAAGGATTAGATGACAAAATTTCCATAAGAAAAAATTATTTCTTAAATATATTAACTTTACTATTAAAAAAAAATGAAAAAACACTTTAAAACACTAGGTCTACAAGAGGGCGCTACAAACGAAGAAATACAAGCTGCATACGAACGTTTGTCAAATGATTTGAACCCTAAAAACAACGATAACGAAGTGTTTTTTAAAGAAGAATTTGAAAAAGTACTAGAGGCATATAAAGCCCTTTCATCTGCATCAATATTAGCTAAAGACAAAAGTATTCAACAACCCAAAGTGACTAAAAATGAAGCCTTAAAAAATAAAAAAAATAGTGCTGAAAATAATAATTCAAAAAAACGACCTCTCTGGCTTTCAATGTTGTATTCTTTACTTGCTTCATTATTACTTTCTATTTCAATTTTTTTGATAGAGTATTATATATTGAATAATGAGTATGAAGAATATAAAAATTTGCAAGATTTTTTAATCCTTTTTTTGGAAGACGCTTATTATGAAAACCCTGATATATTTTTATCTTATTTTTTAAGTAGTTTGTTTGGTTGCATATTATTTTTCGCATACATGGATATAAAAAATATAAAGGATTTTAAGGTATTGCATTTTGTTTCCCGAAAAATAAAAACTGTCGTTATCTTTTTAATTTCTTTAACTATTACTAAGCCTCTTCTTCATTATTTGCTTTACCCTAAGTACGTAAAAAGATTAACTGGTGCAGTAGAAACCGAATATAGTAGAAAAGGGTATATTGATACATATAAAGAGGTAAGAGCAAGTTTTGGAGATCACATTTATAACATTAAAACTGGTGAATTTGTGTTTTTCACAGATCTTCTAGCCTTGTTTATTCCATCCGTCATATTAGTTACCCTATTATTTTGGATGATAAGAAATAAAATAAAAAACTAATGAAAGTCATTGAAGAAAATAGGCGGGTGGAGAATTTTAACTGTAAAAGCAGAAAAGAAATTAGGAATATATTATTAATACTATCATTTGGTTGTATTTCAACCGTTTTAGGTCAAAATATTGTTTTTAAAGATAACATATCGATAAATTCACAAGTGCTTAATAATCAATTAATTGATATCCTTGGTGAATCCAATTATCTTTATCAATTATCAAGATCAACTGCAGAGGATATTACATATTGTTTTTTTTCTAAAATAGCATCAAATAGTTCTTACAAAATGTATCAAGAGGACTTAATGAAGGCAAAAAATCATAGTGAAAATAAAGATGAAAGGACTTTTTTTCTTTACAAAATAAAATATATTAACTCTGCT
>JBELHJ010000062.1:0-12610 GCA_042091495.1 Bacteroidota bacterium | reverse complement strand
TTCCCATCGAGATAAATTTCATTTTCGGGATGATAAAATTCTTTTTTAAAATGGCTTAAAGGATCTTTTCTATCGAGATCTTGTGCTATTTCACGTCTATTCATTCCCAGTAGTGTTAAAAAATGCTAGTACAGTGTCAACCCATCTTGCATACATTTCACCGCTAGGGTGTAAACCATCTTTAGCCACGAGAATAGGATTAGTCTCTGCTTCTCTGGAAATAGGAGTGATGTCAAAAAAGGCAATATTTTTATTGCGACATGTGGTTTGAATTACTGCGTTAAATTGATCTATTTCTAGGGCGATTTGTGTTCTATTTCTCCCTTCAGCAAAAGGCATAACGCCCCAGTCTGGAATAGAGAGCACAAAAACGTTTACACCTTTTTGATCTCCCAGGACAATTGCGCGATCGAGTAATTCAATAAATTCTGTCTCAAAGTTTTCGATACTTCTTCCGCGGTATTGATTGTTGACCCCTATCAAAAGGGAGACATAATCATAGGTGGGTGAAAGTTCTGTAGTATCCATTGCTGTCGATAATTCATCTGTGGTCCATCCTGTTCTTGCAATAATGGTTGCAGGATTAAATTGCTTTCCATTTTGATTGAGTGCTTCGACCAGTTGGTTGGGCCATCGCTGGCGGTCTGTCACGCTTTCACCTATAGTATAACTGTCTCCTAAAGCAAGATAAGTTAAAGGAGAGCTTGTCGACGGTTTTGATTGGCAAGCGATCAGTAGTAATAGCAAAAGGAGTTTTAAGGTTAGGGTGCTCAATTTCATAAGCTGCAATATAACATTTTCACATTTTTCATTCTTAAATTTTTAAAGAGGAAGTAAACCGTTGTATTCTGTCGGATAGATTTTTTGATCTGATTAGATTTATATAAATTTAATCAACTATAAACTAATTTAAGATGAAAAAACTTTATTACATCCTGCTTCTTGCGGGATCAGTAAGTGTGGCTGCACAAAAAAATTCCAACGGTAAAATCTATGATCAACATCCCGGGATTGACCTAGTCGAAAAATTTAATAAAGCCTTTATTGCAGCGGATGAAGCCCAACTCAACGCTCTGATGACAGATGATTTCAAAGCCTATAATGGAGAAGGAATGAACAAAGACAGGAAGTCTTCTACAAAGCAGGATATGATTAATCAAGCCAAGTATTGGAAAGGTACTTTGATGAATTATACCATTAACAAAAGAGGGGGGTCTTATCCAGATGCATTAGAATACAAACGTTCTGGCACATGGATTTACACCTATGATATATTCCATGGGATCGATAAGAACAATGGCTTTAAAATCGAGATGCCCTATGATCGTTCCTTTATTTTAAATAAAGCAGGGGATAAAATTGCTGTCATGATTATCAATTACAATACGAGTATAATGGAGAAATACAGTTTGTCTTTTGAAACAATTCGCAATGGTAGTATATATAAAGACCATGAAAATATTAGAACTTTGAGAAAAGTGATTTCATATTTTGAAATGGGGGACCACGACAAGGCCTATTCTTTTTTTACAGAAGGCGCTCGTTTCTCTGATATCAATGCCCCTATAGGTACGTCAATGTCTATCGCAGAAAATAGAGCAGGATTTGATCAAACTTTAGCGAAATATGATTTGATTAGCATAGACGAATACGGCTATCCAGACCTTTTAGATTATGAAGGCAGCGGGGCAGAAGCAATTTCATGGTGGACCTTTAGGTTTAAAAGTAAAAAGACAGGTAAAATGATTAAAGTTTTTTGTCACTTTAGTCATTCCTTTAATGCAGAAGGTAAAATAACACGTCAAGTTGCTTATTACAATGACGCACTATTGCCTTAGACCTTCATAATAACAAGTTTTAAGAAAGCCTCTATAAATTTATAGAGGCTTTTTTATGAAGAGAGAAGCGGTTTTAAAACGAAATCTTTACAATGGTAAACAAAACTGGAAAACCAAAAAATTATAAATTAACTATAATGACAAAATCAATCCTAGCTTTTCGCCTCTTTTTCAATACGTCTTTCCCCATTTATGATTAAGGCGAGTGGAAATGTTTTTTTTGTAAAGTTAGCCTGAATATTGAGGATGCTACTTACCGTAATATTCAAGGGATTTACTGTTGATCCATTTGACCAGTTCGTAAAGCGATAATCAAGACTTGGCTGTGCAAGAACACTAACCGAAGCACCCTCATTATAGGTGCCAGCTGTTGAATTCACTGTTCCTCCCTCTGAGGCGTTAAATACAATATTATACTGTGGGATGTTTGGGCTACTATCCTCTTTTTCACAGCTGATGATAAAAAGGGAGAGGAGTAGAATATAGTATTGTTTTTTTATATCATTTTAATGATTACTAAGATAACTATATCGTCGATTTAAGATTAAAAATCCGCCTAACATTTTCAAAGTGATAGAAAAAAAAATGGCCCATAAGGGCCATTAAATTAAAGGTATCAACTATTTACTCATAGCCGCCATTTCTTCATTTTCAGAGGGTAGATTCGTGTTTTTAAACAGTCCCTTTTTTAGCGCCATAAAACAATACAGCGATGGCAATTAAATTCATTGCAATAACAGGAAGAGGGGCTGTGGGATCTCCTTTAATAAATCCAATAAGATCAGGTAAACCAAAGAATCCCATAATTACGAAGAACAAAAAGCAAAGACGTTTAAGAACATTTTCTTCGTTAAAAGAGAGACTGCCGTACATTGCAAAACAGATTCCTATACCCAGCAGACTTACTACCAGTGCAAAGGTTTCAAACATTAGAACAGCATCATTTGAAGGAGTGTCGCCAAATGCATCTACAATAAGTACTTGCATAAATTCTGGGGAAAAAAGACTGATAAATAAGGGGGATAATTGCAAGAACATTAATGCTGTTGCAATTTTAATAGAAGTTTTTATATTCATTTCAAATTGGTTTATAGTTTCCTACAAGTTATGAATAAATATTTTATACTGCTAAATATGAGCTGATATAATAGCGATTAAGCTTTATTCTTCAGTCTTTGCTTCTACTTCATTGATCTCTGATTTGCTATTATTAAGTTGAAATTTAAGGCTAATTTCATGCGCGTTGAATTGACTTAATATCGAGTTTAAATTGCCATAAGTATCATAGACATAAGAGAGCGAAATGGTCTCGCTCATATCAAGTTTCATTTAAATGAAGTCGCCGCACCCGTTCTTAATCCAATACCAAAACTAAATCTTTGCTTACAATTTGCCCATAGTGCCTTTTCTACTGTACTTTTAATTCCTTGTACTGTCCTGTAAATCAATCTTGGTTCAAGTTGAAAAATTTTCTTTAATCGGATAAGCTGTTCCAGCTGCAAAATAAAAGTGAACCCGGTCTCTAGCATTTATAAATATTTCGTTACTTCTTTTTGTGTTAAAAAGCCTAGGCAAAGCAGCCGAAACCCTACTGGTTTTATGCTTAAAAAGTAAGCCAACACTAATATTTGGATTGATACTACTTAAATTTGTCTTAGCTAGATCTGGGGTGTTGTTATAAGCGACTAATTCTTTCGTATTGGCTTTAAAAGAATTTAATCCACCTTTTAATCCTAAATAGATAGTAGCCTCGTTATTTAAGGTCAACTTATAGGAAAAGTCAATGTTTACCTGGGTTTTCAACAAATATTTTTTTGTATATTGTAAATAACCATAAAACCAATTTAATATGAAAAATTTTATTTTACTCGTATGTGCTTTGCTATTGACAAACTTTGGCATTGCACAAGTACAAAACTCTTTTACTCTTTACGAAATGAAAGTCAAAACTGGAGGCGAACGTGCCCTTGCAGAATTATTTGACGATTATTGGGGTGAAGCTAAATTTAAATCAGGCGGGGTAAGTATTGAACGAATCTCTATAGGAGATAATGAGATGACTCACCGTATTATTATTTTTGGAGAAGTCGGAAATCGCGGTCGTGTTGAAGGTGATGTGACTTCTGCAGAATGGAACCTTTTTAGGGAAAGGGTAAATAATTATGTAGAGGAATGGGGGCCTTCTGCTGCAGGAAGATTTATGAGTTATTTTGGTGGTGCACCAAATGACTATCCATACATACAATTATACGAATTTGAGGCAGAGAACCCCATGGCATTCAAAACGGCTTTTGATAAAATCGCTACAAAACTTACTAAAATTCAAGATGGAAGACCCATGGCCATGGGCAATTATGACATCGGTGGTGGCGGCGCTACTCACTGGGTAGCTATAGGACACAAAGGCCTTGGTGATTTATTCAAGCAAAAAGTGAAATATGAAGGTGTGCCAAAAGTTCTTCAGGAGTTTATTGCAAATAGAGGAACTACCAATGCAACGCGAAACTTTACGATAAATGTCATTAAATGGTACGGGTCTTTATAGATAGACCTTAAAATTTAACTTTTAAAAAAAATCACTTTTTATCAATTAAGTCCTTTGGAAAAAATTTTTTGCTAAAGGACTTATATCTCCTTTTAATTTAAATTTTATTTGTTTAGAATAGTTCGCTTGAATTATTGATAGGCAATATTTTTATAAAACTTAACATTATGAATAGGAAGGATTTGATCACTATAAATCCCTCAATTAATCGATTTTTTTTAGCATTAAGTCAACTCAAAAATCACATAAAATGAAAAAAATAATCTCCTATACCCTTTCTCAATTTTTATTAATTTCAATTTTACTTTCATTGTTTTTAGTTTTATCCTGTACGCAAGAAAAAGCACAAGAACCCATTTATGATAGCGGAGGTGAAATATTATCAGGAACTAATAAAGGTCACAATTACCGTTTTGGTTCTGAAACTGCAGCAAAATTAGCGTTGGATTTTTCTACTGCCTTTGTCAACAAAAACTATGCTTTTCTATCCAAAGAAAACTTTAAAGACACCATGTTCTTCTATCCAGAAAAAGGTTTAGAAAGACTGGAATTTGATATTGCCACTGCGGTAGAAATAATTAAGTCAATGCATGAACCCTATGATTCAATAACGCGAAGTGTTTATGATGTAATCCCTGTTGTTCCCTCTTATGATGAAGGTTTGACCGTGGTAATGTTCCCTTTTACAGAAACCCGCTACAAGAAAGACGGAAGTGAAGAAAAGTATCATTTTTTTGAGCGTCATTATATCCGTGAAGGAAAAATTACGGGTGTAAGAAAGTGGAGTCGAGAAGAATAAGAACTTGTTTTTTTGATTACTTTGTAGCTAAACTTTTACTTATGAAAAATTTATTTTTTATCTCCTTGTTTGCGTTTGTTTCCTGCACTCCTTCTGTTAATACAGAAAAAAAAGATTCCTTAACAGAGGAGCATAAAGTTGAACAACAGCTTGAAAAATTAGGGATTCAATTGCCAGCAATAACTCCGCCTGTCGCAAATTATGTAAGTGCTGTTCGCAGTGGAAATATGCTTTATATTTCTGGAGCAGGACCAAAACAGAAAGATGGGACATATATAATTGGACGCTTAGGAGATAGTATGGAATTAGAACAAGGTTATGCTGCCGCAAGACTAATCGCTATTAATCACCTTGCTGTTATAAAAAATGAATTAGGAGATTTAGATAAAGTAAAACGTATCGTTAAAGTCCTGGGTATGGTCAATGCAACCGCTGATTTTAAGTACCATCCTAAAGTAATCAACGGTTATTCTGATCTTATGGTAGAAGTTTTTGGTCAAAAAGGTAAGCATGCTCGTTCTGCAGTTGGTATGGTGTCACTTCCAATGGGAATTGCAGTAGAGGTTGAAATGATTTTAGAAGTAGATGAATAGACTTTATTTAAAGGGTTGTTGCGGGTTGAAAAAAGTAATTTCAATGAAATCCTAAGCGCCTCTTTTATGACATAATTTATTCATTATCAAGATCGAATAAGAAAGTGTTTCGCTATTTTTCGTTATCTTGTCTATAATCATAAATCAATTTAAAATGAAAAAAATAATTCTATTCTTGAGTCTAGGACTCATTTTTGCTTGTGAACAACCCTATGCTAAAGTTGAGGTTAAGGATGCTAAAACAGCGATTATCCAAAAAGTATTCGACGAGGTTTCTAATGAAAATGTCACCTATTTAGAGGAAGTTTTTTCTGATGACATGAAAATGGTAAATGCCAATAATCAAGAATTTGATAAAACCGCATTTATTGCAGGTATAAACGATATGTTTGACCTTTTTGATGACATTAGTTTTGATTCGGTCAATGGAGACGCAGATGGTTCTGAAATTGAAACAAACTACTATTCAAATAAAAAAGTGTGGACTTCTACTTGGAATAATTTTAGTGCTACGGGTAAATATACCGGGCAGAAAGTGAATTTTCCTTTTCATATTGCCTATCAATGGGAAGGTGATAAAATTATTGAGGAGTATCAATTTTTTGATCTTTCTGCATTTGAAAAAGAGGCTACTGCACGTGCAAGTCAAAATAGAACCAATCGAAAAGTTGGCTTTGTACTGGAATTATCGATTAATAAAGGGCATAGTCTAGCAGAAGTAATGACCATGTTAGAAGGTTTAACAACATTTATGCGTGCAAACGAGCCAGAAGCATATGATTATGGATATTACCTTTCTCAAGATCAGAAAAAGATTACCCTTATTGAAAAATACGCTAATTCTGAAGCAGCGATTTTACACGCTGATAATTTTGAAAGCGGTCCTAATATGGAGCCTTTTTTAGCTGCTTTTACAATCGAATCGTTTGTCTTGTTTGGCAATTCTTCAGATGCTTTAAAAGAACGAATAAAAGCCTATGGAGTATCTCCACGAGAACTCATCGGGGGATGGACAAATTAATTTAAAGGAAGAGAATCTTCTATATAGAAGCGTTATATCTAAATAAAAAACCCTTTGTTTTTACAAAGGGTTTTTTATTTACTGAACTTACAGATCGTTTATCTATTTACCCATGCAGAAGTATTCCCATCTAAAAGACCGCATACCTCTTTTATTGAAGCATAGTTACGTCTCCTTATGGGTGTGTTTTAACGCATAAGCTGCATTGGCAAAGCGCAAAGACTTAAAATCGTCGTATTCTTGTAAATCGAAGATTAATCCTGCCGCAAAGGCATAGCCTGTTAATATATGGTCAACAATATATTTGATCTCAAGATCAGTTCGGTCAATATCTTTTTTGGGGCTTCACCATATTTCTACAAGCCATTCCTGCAGGTTGGATCGGCAGACATAGTCAATCCTTTTTTATTGGCTATAATTAAAGCCTCTTTCAAGGTCTCACAACTTCCCTTACACAGCGCCGGGGTGATTCCAGTCTAATGAACCCACTTGCCTTGATCCAATGCTTTTCCCCTGCTTGCATTTAATGTTGAGTAAACTATCTTTTTGCAAATTTAGACTCTATACCTAATACCTGCTGGACGTAATTCTTTTATTGATAAATCTGTAATGTTTTTATAGCTCAGTATTTAACCAATTCATTCTATCGGTTATCCAGTTTTTAAGTTGATCTACTTCTTCTTGATAAGTTTCAAACCAAACTGGATTTGGCCATACCCTAACGCCTAAGGTTTCCCAGGTTGTGTAATTACGTACTTGAGCCGATTCAATGTGCAATGCATAGGTATCGATTTCTGCCATGATTTCTGGCAGGCTATCGTAATAATAAGCAAAGCGTGTATTCACTTTTTCCCTGAATACAGGGTCTTGGTACAAGCGATTAATCCAAGGATTATTTAAAACCCAAAAACCATAAGAATATTCAGCATCGGCATAATCGACATTACCAAACGAAAGATCAAAGTCCCATAGGGGTCCCATTTTAATTTTCTCTCCAGGAACATAGGTGAAATAAATACTCGAATACCAACGTGCGTCTACCGATTTTGCAATCTCATTAATGATGAACCAATCGATGAAACTGTCTACGTCTATGTAGGCGGCATAACCAGAAGTAGGGTTTGAGAAATTGTCTGAAAATAAAACTTCATCAAACGCTCGAATGTGATTTTTGATTAATAAATATTCTTCAGAACCAGCCTCCAATCCAGGCTCTTTAATATTAAACACATTTTCACCATTTACCCGGACATAAGGTTCTGAAGTAAAATAGACATCCCCTTCATCAATTCGATGAATTTGATCTATTTCAACTAAATAGCCTTCGTCACCTATATCTACTCGATTACTAGACTCTTCTACTTTTTGTCCGATCAGGTAAAGTCCTTGGTATTCATCATTTAAATAGAGTTCTGCATATTGGGCAGTAGGGGTATAGTCGAAACGACTATTATTCCCTAAGTACCGTGCAATTTTATTTCTAATGAATGTTTTATCACTTAGTTCAGCCAGTAAAACCCATTTTTTGTCTTGCGGCATTCCCAAAATCTCTGTTTTGTCAGAGAATTTAACTTGATAAGGTTTTTTCCCCCATTCTAGTCCTAACGACCAGGTAGAATTTCCCCTTCCTTTAATCCTAGTGGTTGTTTCCACTAAGTTATGATTTGGATCTCCTCCTTCGATGACAATCGTAGCGTCTACATAATCCTCTTTACTGTCTATCGGAACGGATTGAGTATCGATCCATATAATAGGAATAGGAAAAGTTTCAGATGCATTATTTGCAGGTGCTTGCTTATCTTTTTGGCAAGCAAAAACAAGAATCAAAAAGAAAAAATGATAAGGTTTCATAAATTAGTAATTGAGAGTAGTTAATAGTTATTTTTTCATGGGCCTATTTAAATGAATGGTGAGTTCATTAAAAAAAAATAAACAAAACATCGACAAATCTTCAATCATAACGTCCATCATATAAAATCCAAAGACATTTTAAAAATCAACATTGAATCGTTAAGATATGCCTCTGGAACAGATTACCGGTAAAAAAGTAATCGAGGGATTGCTGCATGCTCCCGAACATGGTCAGATCGCTAGGATCAGTCATATTATTTAAGGCTTAAAAGAGAGTTTCGACCCACTGAAAAAACAAACCCCGAAAACATTGATCTCTCTGGGTGATATGGTAGAGTCGGAGAGAATCGAACTTTTTGAGGATGTGTTGTCATATATGGGATACCGTTTATTTATTCCAACAATATAACACTATTTCCGGACATTTACTCAGATTAATTGAGCCACACCTCGATCCAAATGAGTTTTTCTTATATCATCCAAACAGATCAATCAAACCTAAACACTGGGACAAAAAGACCAGGAGAGCCAAATTAATGAGGGGAGATCAGGGGGATCGCAATCGAAAGCTCAATCTGATCCTGAATGAATACGAGTTCGCCCTTGTTTTTCCTAATTAAATTCAATAAAAAGAATACCAAATTATTTAGTTCCCAAATTGTACTCTAGAACAAATATAAAATTCACCCTGATGAATTTGAAAATCAGTGTGGAGATGTATTTAATCTTTTGATTGCTTGTAATATTTGATTAGAAAGCGTCTCATATCCTTCCATTGTTAAATGAACACCATCGTTAGTAAATCTACTTTTCAATCCGCCTTTGCCATTGTGCATAACACTGTAATAATCCAGGTACATTACATTATTTTTTCTTGCATAACTCTCAAGCATAATATTCAAATCTATCACCTTTTGGGTTGGAACAATTTCTGGATTCCAAACAAATTTATCCGCAGGCAAAACAGAGCATATAATTGGAATTATATCGTGAGCTATAGATAATTCAACCATTGAAAAAATATTATCTGCAACTGTTTTTAAATCATAAAAATTTGTGTTTTTTGCTATATCATTAATCCCAGCCAAGATTACTACCGCTTTTGGATTTAATGCTATTACGTCTTTTCTAAACCTTAATAACATTTGAGATGTAGTTTGTCCACTGTAACCACGATTTATTAAATTGTTGTTTTCTAAAAATCCCGAATCGTAATAAGACCAACCTTCAGTGATTGAGTCACCCATCAATACAATTATTGACTTAGATTTAAATGAACTCAAAAGATTAATATTTTCTTCTTGATACTTTAATAAACCACCCCAATCATAATTTTTAATTATGTGTTCTACTTTTTTTTGAATAATGTTGTCAGGATTCGATTGAGCATTACATGGCAGTAGACTAAATAAGAATAAACTAAAAAACGAAAGGAAAAAATATTTCATAACAGAAAATGACATAAGCATAACATTTATTAAAACAAATTATGCTATAATTATATGGTTTAAAACAACTCTTTTTTTATAAAAAATGATATCAAAACATTAAAATACCTTAAAAATCCTAAATAAGTAAAAAGACGGCATTAACTGTACCTTCATTATCCTATTCAGTTAGTTTGCTTGTTTCTACAAAAAACAAGTTATTATAAACATCCTCAATCCTTTAGATTAATTCCAAGACTTTTTAGGTGTATTTTATGTTTTTCCATTCTCAATTTATATGTATTCCATTGTCTTAATTTTGAATTTGTCCAGCCAATCTCTGCGTGTCCTAAAATTCTAGGGAATATTAAATAAGATATTTCGTTAAAATTACTGACCGTTTCTGTCCAGATTGGTGCTTCAATTCCAAGAATATCAATCCCATTTAAGGAGTCAGAAATCAATTTTGGATCCCAATTATAAGCATCTTTAACAGTAGTATAACCTGCCCAATTTAATCCATATGGGCTCAAACTGTCATACTTCATATCTAAATACGCATGGCTTGCCGGTGAATAGATTATTTCCTTGCTCTTTCCAATTACATTTTTCTTACTCTCATTATTCCAGTATTGTGCTACGTCTGCTGTTTTTGTATTGTTATCCCAAGTGATTGGTTTTTTATTGTTCTGTTTTACGTACATAAAAACTGAATCCATTATTTGTATAAAATCTTCCTTTGAAGTAACATCTGATTCATCTCCACCGACATGAAAATAAGAACCAGGTGTTATAGCAGAAATTTCATCAATTACGTTTTCTAAAAATTCGTATGTAATATCATTTTGAGCACAAAGTGTACTAAATCCAACTTCAATACCTGTGTAAATTTCAGGACTTATTCCATTACAGTTTAGTTCAGAATAAGAAGCTAAAGCAGCATTAGTATGACCAGGAATATCAACTTCTGGAACAATTGTAATAAAATGGTCTTGAGCATAATTAACAATATCAAGATATTCTTGTTGAGTATAAAATCCGCCTGGGGTTCCTCCAACCTCTTTTTCTGCTCCAATAGTTGTTAGTTTTGGCCATTTTTTAATTTCAATGCGCCATCCCTGATCGTCTGTTAAGTGAAGGTGAAGGTGATTTATTTTATAAAAACTAAGTATATCAATGTATCGCTTTACATCATTCGTATCGAAAAAATGTCTAGCAACATCTAACATTGCGCCTCTGTAAGAATAATTTGCGTAATCATTGATAACGCCAAATGGAATTGAAGTATAGTTTTGCCCCTTTGAAATTAAAAATAATTGTTTAAGCGATGTTATTCCGCGGTAAAGGCCTTCTTCCGACGGGGATTCTAAAGTAATACCCATTCTGTTTATTCTAAGACTGTAACTCTCTCCCTTATCTTCAATTGAAGTGTTTGATTTGATGTGGATTGATATATTAGATTTGGTAATGTTCGGGTTAATTTTTATGGATTCATTGCTAATGGTACTTAAAACATCTTTTAATTCATTTGTTGCTTTAATAAGTCTCGGAGAATCAAGGCTAGTGATTATTTCTTCGATAGAATTTAATTCTAATTTACCTTCTTCAATTATTATTTGGTTGGGTAATGGTATCAAATTATAATCATAGACATTTTGGTTTTCAATACATCCTATTATTACAAAAAAAAATGCAAAAGAAATGCGTTTTAATTTTTTCATGGATAAAATAATTTATTTCGGATTCACATGGTATTTTGTGAGTACACTCAACAAAATATTGACATTCCAAGCAATTGATAACTAGTTAATTTTTGATTTAGGTTAAAAGATTCCCTTCATCATCCCAAACAGCTGTTTCATTTCGTTTTTCTTGATCAATACATTTTGCAACCCATACTGGATCATAGGACAAGCCCATCTCATCTAAAACTTCTTGAGGAACTCCGTCCCATATATTAGGCATATTTCCCCGATAATCTAATTCTTTTATTCCAACTTCAGAAGTGAAGTATCCAGTCAAAACTAAATTGCGCAACATAGCAAAAAATTGTACCTCTTGTGGTTGCTCTTCAACTCCTTCAATGGGGAATGCCATTTTATCCAAAATGCTTTTTTGTTCTTCCTCATTTAAAGCAACAAAGTTTTGTCCAAAGCTTCGATTCGCTTTTGCATTTAATGACATTAATCCTCCACGCATGGGCAATTGAAAGTCTGGATAATCTACCATCATAAAACCAATAAATGGCACTACTTCTGCTTCTTCTATAGTTCCCTTCTCGTTAGGTGGTAAAATTAGATTTGCTAAACAAGTGACAAGCTCTTCTTCGGCAGGAGTAAAAAAAGTAGTCTCCAATAAAAGCTTATCGATGGCTGCTTCTTTTTTATTTCTCCCGTACTGGTATTCCCATATCTTTTCAGTCACTTTTTCTGCAGGCTCGTCACAGCTGTTCAACAACAAGCCCCCTGCAACAGATCCCATTAAAAGGGATTTTATACTTTCTCTTCTATCCATGATTTAGATATTTTGCTTTTTT
>JBELHJ010000061.1:8249-12887 GCA_042091495.1 Bacteroidota bacterium | reverse complement strand
TGTAGATAAAAATCCTAATAAAAAAATAAACTGCTTGCACATGCTTTTTGTCGATTTAAAAATGTTATTCAACGTTACTTTAAAATTTTGAGCATGCAAATATACAACTTATTTTTATATAAACGTCTATTTTACAGTTATTTATAAAAAAACACCACTTTTTTAAAAAGTAGTGCTTATATAAATTAATTGATATTTTAAATCTTACTCGCCCCTGAGCATGGCCTTAAAAGCTTCAAGATCGTATTCATTGCCATAAAACAATGTACTCATTCTCATCACATCGCCTGCCAATAAAATAGCTGTTTTAATTTCGTCTTCTGTAGCACCTAAGCGTCTTAATTCAGCTTGGTGATAAGGAATACAGTACTGGCACTTCGTAGCTGCTGATGCCGCCAAGGCAATCAAGTGTGCGCTTTTTTCGTCTATGGCGCCTTGCTGATAAAGTGCCATTTGGGATTTGAAATAGGTATCTGAACTTTTTAATATTGATTTTGGATAAAGGCTATTAAAAGGGCTGCTTTTTAATAATTCTTGTTGTTCACCATCTGTAATTTTATCTTGAGCATTAGCGAAACTCATGCATAAAAATAGACTTAAGCTTAGTAATAGAAAACGTTTCATTGGATAGTATTTTAAGTTATTGTTTTAAATATAGTTAAAATACATGTAATCAGGCTTTTATGCTTATAAAATTTCTAATCGTAGGTGATTAAGCACTTGATATTGTGTGATTTTACTAATCCTATGTCTAATAAACAAAGTTTGTCAATGACATTAAACCCCGCTTGCTCACATAACAACGTTGCAGCTTGTAAAGTTCCGCCTGTAGCTAAGACATCATCAACAAGGACGGCTGTTTTAGGCAACGATTCCACCACAGCCATTTCAAGCACATCTTTCCCATACTCTAAGCCATAAGCTTGAGAAATTATTTTTGAATTGGGTAATTTTCCTTGTTTTCTTATGAGTTTTATACCACCTCCATAGGTTAAAGATAATGCCGATGCAAACAAAAACCCACGAGATTCAATTGCTACCCAATAGTCAGGAACTTCTACCAATTTCCCAAGTTCTAATACCGCCTTTTTGAAAACCTCAGGAGCTGATAATAAGGGCTGAATATCCCTATATAAAATTCCTTCTTTTGGAAAATCGGGTATCGATTCAATATGATCTTTAAAATTTATCATGCTTGTAAAGTTGTTTAATCAAAAATACAACTTCACAAGCATAATTTAATGTTGGGTTTAGTCTTTTACGGGCTTTTGAAATTGATTTACAAAAGCAATTTTACCATCAATAATTCTAAAACTTTCTTGAGCTCTTAAATTTTTAGAATTCCCCTCTTTATCGGTGTAAGTTTCACGGGTCCAAAGTAACACCCACTCGTGACCGTCTGGATTAATAACAGGAATCCAAACTACAGGAGTAATACTTATAGAATAGTTTTCAAAAAAACTACGATATGCCGCCTCAAAAGCTTCTTTTCCTTCAAGAACACTTCCATCTGAAGCGTTAATCATTATGTCATCTGAAACCATATTCAAGATGGGGTCGAATTGATTGCCTTCTGCTGCTTTTTGTAAGTCAAGTACTAATTTCGAAGCTTCGGAGCTGCCTATTTCCCATGAACTGGAATAAGTAGCCTCATAAGGGAACTCCTCTTTAGTTTTCATCATTGCCTTAACTTCGCCATTTAAAGTTTGCATATCAAAGTAATGTAGTATGGTTACAATCTTGTCGTCACTCCACTGGTAAGCCATATGTACTGGAACACGTTGTTTTTCTTTAGTAAAATTTCCTGTACCTGTCCACAGTCCCCAACCTAAGGTCCATACAGAACCATCTTTATAGCTTGCAGTTTCGGTGTTTAACCAGCCCCAAGCAATGTCACTAAATAAGGTGTGGTCTTGGTTTAACCCTGCCATTAAATCAGATTTAGTAAGCTTGTTTGTGTTACTCACATACACCCTGACCGTGTCTGATAATTTGGACTCAAACAATGTAAAATCGCCTTTAGTGTAATCGTTAAACATTTTCATGGCAGTCTCTGCCTTATCGTCAAAACGAATTTTTCCGGTACTTTTTTTGCCTTGAGCAAAACCTAAAGCCCCAACAAAAAGGGCTATTAACATAAAGTGTTTCATAATAAAATATTGATATTTAGTTAAAGTTATTAATTAATCAATCCAGCCACCTACTTGAGTTCTATAATCTATAGGGAATGCTTTCATACGGTTTTTTAATGAATCTGAGCATTGTCCTGCAACGATAAAATCTTTTACAGAAAACATTTCAAAAAAGGGCGCCATATTAGGGCCGTTTTCAAAATTATTAACATGAGTAATGAAATCGTCTTCATGTAAATATTTTTCCATTAAGGTTACACTTTTTTCATCCTTAGAAATAAAATAATTGTAATCATATGTATTTGGCTCGTTGGCACGAATGTAGGCTGTAATACTTTTAAGCGCGTCTTCTATTCGTGTTTTGTTAAAGCCTTTATTAACGCCTAATTCTAGTAATACAATAAGTTTTTCTGAGGATTTGGTTTGGGCTGCTTTAGCGTTAGCCTCATTGTCAAAAACTGTGGTATCAAAAAACTGCACCTCCTTGGTAATTTTGTTACCATCCCATTGGTAAGAAATATGGAATGGAAAATTTACCTCTTGACCTGTGTAAGCCCCTTTGGCTTTAAAATTATTCCAAATATTGGTCCAAGTTATGCCGTTTTCATAGGTTGTGGTCTCAATTTCAGCACCAAGTGCGTCGCCATCAACAGGGTCGAAACTTATATCTTCAAATAAATCAAAAAGTCCAGAGACTGCTGCAATGAACGCTGTTTTATTTAATGTTTGCTCATGAGGATTAATGAAAACTAAGCTGTCTGAAAAAACTTTCTCCAAATAGGCAATATTTTCATTAGATACCTCTTGAAAAAGCGTTTTAATTATTTCAGACTTCTCATCATTAGTGGTAACTGTTCCATAAGGATTTTGACATGAAACCATAAAAATTACAGTCATGCATAATAAAAGGGATCTCATAATAAATCAAATTAGTTAAAAAATTAATTTACTAAAAAATAAACAAAATTCACAAATAATTGAATGATAGTTATTTAAACTAATTAGAGTGTTGAAATTGCACTTCTAAAGGGACATTGTAATTGGATTCTAATTCTGCTTTTATCTTTTTATAAAAAGCGGTTGGTGGAGGTAAACTTATGGACTCCCAAAATTTGGCATTGTATGGTTTTTGAATTTCAGACATATCAATACCCTCTCCGTCTGGCCCTTTTAAATCGAACGTTTTTTTGTTTGTTTTTAAATCCATGACATAAACCTCATGCCTGTAAGAAACGGGAATAGAAGACGGTACTTTTTTACCTTGAAGTTTATAAGCATTATAAAGTTGAGGAGGCACTTTGGCGTTCTTATTCTTCCATTCGCGATTGTGATAACTTAAATATAATTTCCCGTTTTTGTCCTTTTTGTATATGTAGGTAGCATCTAAAATATTGGTTTCTACTTTATATATTGAAAATGTATCTATTCCAACGTATAGCTTTAAAAAGCCATAGCCGTTTTTTCGTGTCCCGTTTAAAATAACTATATCCTCGCCATCGTAATTAGAGTCGCCAATCTTTTTCCACTTAAATCCATTGGTATACACCCCATTCTTAAGAGGATTAATTTGGTCCATATAATTAACTGCATGAATCTTTTGTTTAATTTTTACATAGCGGTAGTCTGCAGATTTACGCATTTCTTTAACTGCTAATCTTGAAATGTGGCCAGAAGGGCCACGATCTACAACGTGCATAAACTGTTCCACAAAAAAACGAGACACATAATCCTCTACAGATGCCCTTCTGTATAATATCCCTAGTTGGTGTGGTTTACTAACGGTCGTATTTTTTAAATTTTTCAGTGCTGCATTAACATATTCTTTGGGTGCCAATAACTCTACATCGTCTAATTGAGTAATATTCTCTTTCAATACAATAACTTGACTTTCTGCATCAATAAATTCTTTGACTCTAACTTTAAACGTTTCAAAACCAATACTTGACACCTCAAGAATATCCTCAAGTTCATTTCTTGTAACTACTAAATGAAATCGTCCCTCATCATTGGAAGCGACACCTATATTTTTTTCAACAACCCCCACAGCCGCATAAGGAACAGGTTCGTCAAATTCATCTACGATAACTCCATCGACAACAACCCTGTTTTGAGCTAAGAAAATAAAAGGAATAAGGAAGAAAATCTTAAAAAAATGAATCATTATATATTAATTATTTAAAACTACATTAAACACCATAAAACCAATCTCTTCATCTGCTATTTGTGCATCCATATCAAAATAAACTTCTACAGGATAACCATACGTTTCATTAAAACTCAAACTGTATTGGAACGGTTCATTTTCTAATTTAGAGAAAATAAACTCAAAAAGCGCATCAAAAGTCATAGGAAACTCCTCATAACCCCACTTTTCATTGCCTTTAACATTAACCGCTATACCATTTTCAACGGTGATTGTATAAGGCTCTTCAATTAAACAAAAACAAGCCACTTGAAGCTGGAACGTATAACTATTTATTCCAGATAAAACCCATTTTTGATAGGC
>JBELHJ010000061.1:0-8149 GCA_042091495.1 Bacteroidota bacterium | reverse complement strand
TTATTTTGAAAAAAACACTATTGTTTATTGAACAAATTTTAACATTAAAATTTTGTTAAATAAAAAACCCCGAATGTTCGGGGTTTACTTTTTATTCTTCATTTTTATCGCGTCGCTCTTGTTCTGCAACAGAAAACCTAACTACTTTACCGTCCTTAATTAAAGCATCGTGTACTTGAAAAACTTTAACTTCAGTGCTGTCAATAGTCATTGTTAAATCATGGCCAGAGGTTACCCATTCCATAAGGTTCCCTTTTTTGTTGGTGTATGTATTAGCTAAAAAATATTTTGAGTTCCATACCGGTGATGCTCCTGCAAACCATTCACTAAGAAATTGTATGTGCGCTTCAGTACCTTCAATGTATTCGCCTCTAGGACCCCATACTTTTATAGAATCGACATTCATTCCTTTTATAGCCTCTAAATCTCTGTCGTTATGAGCTTTTACATAGTCTTTCCAAATTTGGACATTGTCCAAGTTTCCAGCAATGATGTCAATAGACTCGCCATCATCGGTCATTTGATGGCCAATAACCTGTGGTGCGGTTGATACTGAGTTTTGACAAGAAAAAAGAACTAGCACAAAACCCAAAGAAATTAATAACTGTTTCATGATTTTAAATTTTAGTTAGTTAAAACACTCAATTTACAAAAAAGAATTCTAAGAATTAAAGACTTGTAAATAAGTACATTAATTCATTTGCATTTTGGTCTTCTTCAAATTATATGAAATGTGTTTGTGATGTTAAAAATACTTTAATAGATTGGGGCTTACGTTATTTTAGTCATGTTTAAAAAATCTAAACTTCCCAAAAAACCACTTGACCCCAGTTGCTTAAATTGCGGTCATCCTTTTTTTAGAAATGAAAAGTATTGTCCTGAATGTGGCCAAGAAAATAAAGGCCAACACTTAAGCTTTAATAATTTTATTTTTAGTGTTCCTAGTCTATTTATTTCTGGCACTTAAAAAGGTGTACCAACAAGGTTATATTAAAACATTTATAAAATTTATTTTCTTGAACCTTGTGTTTTCTTTGCTATGTGTCTTGGGACTACTTATTGTAATTGCGGCTACTTTAGCTATGTATTAATTGTAAATTAATTTAATGCGGATTCCTAATTAAAATTTGTAAATTAATACACTATTAATTAATACTTTAAACTTATGAAATTTCTAACTGGCTCTGTTTTGGCTATATGCTTAATCTTTGCGTGTATGCCATCAAATGAAGCAACCTCTGAACCAACAAATGGCTTTGGTCCTTATGAAGGCCAAAGTGTGTATTTAGGTGATGAATCTTATGTGGATTTATTTAAAAAATTGGATGCCGCCTGGGCTGCCCGTGATTATGAAACTATGAAAAGCCTAATTTCTGATGATGGCGTTTTTGTTTTTGAAGATGGTACAACCGTCAATAACGGCTCAGCCTTCACTGAAAAAGTTGAAGCAGAATATCAAGCCTCATTGAGCGGTGATAGCCCTTGGGGCTGGGTAACCGATTACGCTTTTGCAGCTTATCCTAAAGGCTCCGAAGACCCTAGAGCCACAAATCAAGCTGGGCAGTGGGTAAATGCCCAATTTACTGGTGCTGATGCCACCTACATTGAATGGTATCAATTTGTTGATGGCAAACTAAAAACCTGGTACCAATCAAAAGGCAATTTTGTTTTTGAAAAATAATTTAAAAGCCTTCATTTTGTGGAGGCTTTTTACTTTTTTAGATTATTCTTTCAAAATTACTCAAATTGACTAAACCTGTTTTTTTTATTTGTGTTTCAATCTTGCACATTTTTTGTACAAAAGTTTTTGCTCAAAGTGTTCACCTTAAGTCGGTGTTAGCAAATAGTAACACAAAAAAAATCATTAAAAACGCATACATTTTAAATGCTAATAATATTATTATAGATAGTACTTCTGGTAATGGAAAATTTGAATTAATTTTTACCAATCCTAAGGGTATCTACAGTCTTTACAAATCAAATTATTTTGTTAAAAAAATAACAATTAAGGATGCTTATAAAGACACTATTTATTTAAATCCAATCCAAGAAAAATTATCGGAAATTTTAATTCAATCCAAAAGACAAAAACAACTTTTAAATATTGAAACGGGTACAAATTATCTCAATAGATTAGAAATCAAAAACATTCCGTCTATTTTAGGAGACCAAGACATTTTAAAATATTTAGCATTAAGCCCTGGCATTCAGCCTTCAATGGAGGGACAATCTGGATTTTTTGTAAGAGGAGGAAATAGCAGTATGAATTATTTTGAGTTGGATAACATGTACTTGCATCAAATTAATCATTTAGGAGGATTGTATAATGCTATTAACTCAGATATGATTCAATCTGTTAGATTTTCAAAATCCAGCTTTGATGCAAATTTTGGAAACAGGATGAGTTCTGTAACGGAGATGAAATCACTAAACAAACCAAAGCATTTGAATGGTAAAATTTCAATTGGTGTTTTAGCTTCAAAAGGAGCAATTAATATCCCTATTAATGAAACAACATCCCTATTATTATCTGGCAGAAGAACCTATTTAGATCTTATAAAAAACCTATTCTCCAACGATAATGAAAATTCGTTGTTATACAAAAACACAAATTACTCTTTTTATGATTATTATTTAAAGTTAAAAAAATCAATGGGGCAAAAAAGTTCTCTTAATTTTAAAATTTTTAAAACAAAAGACAATTACCTGAGAGACAAGCCCTCTGCTGAATCTTTTAAAAAGGGGAACTGGTCTAATATTGTGCTTGGAACAGATTGGAGTTATTTATTTTCAGAAAATTCAAAGAATACTTTCCAGATCAATTACACTGGATATAGTTTTAATTTTTCAGAAAAGTTATTATCGTATGACTATGATTTAAATAACTATTATAGAAGATTCTCTATAGAAAATACTTATTACAAAACATCAACTTTATTTAACTTTTCTGCTGGAATAAATTATAATTTTATAAAAAATAACACAAAAAATATTGAAGCCTATTACAACGATAGCCTATTAAATGTTGAAAATAGTCCGGTTCAAAATAGTAATATTATTTCTATATATGCTCAAATAAAATCGGTTTCCTTTAATGATTTTGATTTTAAACTTGGTGGACGATTAACCCATTACAATTATGGCTCAAAAATTGATTTTACAACAAATAATTATCTTAGATTTGATCCAAGGTTAACTCTTAGTTATAATATTAACAACAAGCAATCAATTAAATTTTCATACCAAAATATCCATCAATTTCTTCATCAAACAACCATTACCTCATTTAGCTTGCCTTCTGATTTTTATTTACTCAGCAATGCAACAGCTAAGCCGCAATTCAATCATATGTTTAACCTAGAACATGTGGTTTTTTTAAAAAATTTAAGTCTTACTTCAGGGTTTTATTATAATAAGGTGTTGAATTTTTCTGAACTTAAAAACGGCACATTAAACAATCTGTTTAATAGTAATGTATACAGTGAACTTGTTTTTGGAAAATTAACGTCTTATGGACTTGAACTAAGTCTAAATACCAAAATTAAAAATGTTGAAGGGAACATTAATTATACATTTTCTGATAGTGAAGTACAATTTGCTGATTTAAATGATAACCTACCTTTTAAACCTGTTTTTGATCGCCCTCACAATTTAAACATTTCTTTATCATATAATATTAACAAAAGAATTAAACTTGGTGGGCTTTTTATGTTTTTTAGTGGCCAAAACTACTCGGAACCTACTGCAATTAGAATAATAGAAGAACTACCTGTTTTAGAATATAGTAGCACAAATAATAACAGATTCCCAAGCTATCATAGATTAGATTTGAGTATAAACTATAAATTAAAAGAAACTAAAAAATTAGAATCTAACTTAAATTTGACTATATATAATTGTTATAACAGAAAAAACCCATTTTACATAAATTATGAGTCTACAAGAAACACCAACTCCTCCATCACTTTAACTAAAGAGAATTTATATTTGTTCCCTATAATACCAACTATTAACTGGAATCTTACTTTTTTCTAATGAAGCTTGTTTTATTTTTATGCTGTTTTTGCTTTTGTTGCAGTCCAGACGGATTTGATAATACTATTCATAATAGCCTTACTGTTGAAGGGTATATTGAGCCAGGTAAATATGCAAGGATTTACTTGACTAAAAACTTACCAGTAATTGGAACAATTGACTCGTTAGATTTAGTAGATTCTATTGAAACTACAGCTAAAGTAGAACTCTTCTCAGAAAATACTTCAGAAATTCTAACCTTAAAAAAAGATTTAAATCGATTTCCTTTTTTTTATTACAGAAGTAATATCATTTCAGGTGATATAAATAAAAACTACACGTTAAAAATAAGTTTAAATAATTCTATTTACAACGCTGAAACAACAATTCCGTCTCAACCTATAATTGAATCTTATAATTTTGAAAACACCAAAAAAGACTCTCTAAGAAAATTAAGTGTTTCATTTAAAAAACAATTGGATTTAGTTGGGTTTTACAAATGCTTTATAAAACATAATAATGATGATGTTTATACCAAAGCCAAACCTTTTATTTTTAGTGATTCACTTGTTATATCTAATACATATACTGTCTCCTTTTTGTATGATAAAATAATTGATAATGAAATTAAAAATCAAATGAAAGTTGGAGATACCATAGAATTCAAAATTAGTTCGATTCCAAAAACAGAATATGAGTTTTGGAAAGCAATTACAGGAGATCAAACAACTTTAAACAATGATGTTTTATTTACACAAAATACACCCACTAATATCTATGGTTCAAAAGCTTTTGGTTATTGGTCTGGACAAAATTCTCGAAAAACTACAATTATAGTTAAATAAAAAGTGGGCTTGTAGCCCACTTTTTAATAATATAAATACGCTTTAATTAGTCGTCAAGTGCCTCATCCAACGAGTTTTCAAAATTATCTAGAACAGTGTCTAATTTGTTTTCAAGCTCATTAAAACTATCATCAAAATAGACTTCTAAATCTTGTGTTGAACCATCGTTAAAAAGCATATGTATGTTTAATACGTCCTCAGTTACAGTCTCATATTGTCCCGTATTATAATTATATTCCTCATAGGTGTCTTGATCCACATAAAATTCACCTTTAGCAACAGCACTATTATCTAAAAGAATTGTAATTTCAGTATTAGTATTAAGAAAGTCTACAAGCTCTTGAATTGTGGAATCATCTTCAGATGGAACTGTTTTATTAGTTATATCACCCGTAACTTGTATTTCAGCATTAACAACTTTTATAGACAAATTTAAACTGTTTAAAATTTCATCTATATCTTCATCAATATCATCGCCATCATTATCAATTGGATAAAAATTACCATTTGCTGTCATACTCATTTCAAATATGGTATCACCATCCATAGCGATTGATGAACTCGCGATGAAAGTTTCATTTGAATTATTTTGAAAAGAAACATTTAATCCCATACAGCCCAAGGTTGTTTGATTGGACAAATTGTTAGGCAGGTATTTAAAATCATCAACAGAAGCAGAGAAATTTTGAGTCATATAAACCGTATTGTTATATTTTAATTCGGCAACAACTCTTGTTGGGACCTCAACTTGATCTTCAGTAAAATATCCCGTATTAAAACTGGAAACTTCAAGTCTTAAATTGTTATCTGCGCAATCAACTATAAAAATCATGTTGCCTCCATTAGTTGTTTTTTCAAACTCTTTGGTTGAATTATTCCAAACCCAAGTGCCTTTTTCATTGTTGAATTCATCAAGCAAAGAATCATCACTTTTTAACGAACTGATTACATTGCTAGTTAAAAGCGTATTCAGTTTATTTTTATCTAAATCTGAATTATAGGCTATTAAAATATCGACTGTGTTTTGAAAATATGCAGAAAATAAAGGCTGATTGTCCCCTTTTGATGATTTGCTTGGACGATCTGTGTTAGGATCCATACAGTCTAAAACAACAATAAGGTCATCAATTTGTGAACAACTATTCATAGAATCCATTTCATCCATAAATGCAATCGAGTTGTTCTTCAACCCTTCTTTGGTTTCTTCAACAGTAAGATCGGTTGAAATGTCTGGATTATCTGAGTCAGAGCCGTCAGAGTCAGAGCCACACGCACATAACATGATGGCAGAAATTAAAAGTAATTTTTTCATAATTTATTGTTTGATTAACTCAAAGGTAATCATATGTGCTTTGATAATCAAAAATCACAACAAAATCATGGCTTTAAAATCTTGAAAAATATTACTGTCTGATGGTGGAATTAAGGCTTCCCAAGCATTAATAAAAACTTCAAAAGCCATTTCTTCAGCTATTGGAATTTGCTTAATTAATAACACGACATCCCAAAGTTTGGGGTTTTCAAAAAATAATGGAGCTAACTTTATTGCTATGGTTTTATTATGTGTTCTAAAGTAACGGTCTAAACTAAGTAGCTCTTGGTTTTCAGCAATCCACTCCGCAAGTGGCCTATCAATATGATACGTTTTATCATTTAAAATATCTCGAAGTGCGGCATTTAAATCATTGGCTAACTCTGCATCGCACTCTTTTGAAACCGCATGAAGTGCATATAAACCGGCAACCTCGCATAAAACTTCTTCAAACCAACCAAACTGATCATGGGTATTATAAAAATCACAATCAAGTAAATGATGGCCATATTCATGAGCAAATTGTAATACATAATTCGCATAAGCATCATTATCTGCATTAATATTTAAGTAGATTCTGTTCTCAGGCGTTACTTTATACATTTTTGGGTGTTCCTGAGAAAAAGCGGTGTCTGTATAGTTCTCTACAAGCACGGCTTTTTTATTAAATAATTTAGGGGTGATAACCGTTTTAAAAACACTTACTGTTTGCGAGAGGCAAACTAAAATATCGTCTAAATCGCGATCTCCCCATCCAGAAATATTTAAAATAACATGATCTCCTTTAATTGTTCTCATGAAAATGTATTAAAAACCTAATAAATTTTAGTCTGCAAAAATAATTGGTTCTTAAGTATTACAAGTAATTATTGTGATAATTTTAAATTTTTTTTACTTGTATTTAGTTGAGCGAAATAATGGTATCATTAACAACCTCCGAAAAATAAAATTTAACCTTAAGTTGTTCTTGTTCTTTGACCATATATACACTTTCCAGCCAGTCAAAAATCATTTGAATTTTACCCTCTGGTGTTGTAACTATAAATTCGCCATGTTGTTTAAGTGATAGGTGTGCTGAATTTTGGTCTGTATCAATAACAACATCTTCAAAAGAACGTTTGGCTTCAAACTCACCAAAACTTTTTACATAGTCTACAAATTCATCTTTGGTATATGTTCTGCTATTTTCAAAAATGAAAAAATCGTCGGTTACAATGTCGCCAAAACGGTCAATGTCTTGGTCAACAATTTCAAACAAAGTGTCTAACGTATTATTAGCTTCTTGATCAGATATGTTTTCAGGCATATTGCATGCCATAAAAAATGACATTGTAATGGTTAAAATTATTTCTTTCATTATAGTGTTTGTTTTAGGATTTCCAGCCAGAATTTGAATTCGTTAATGACATATAAACAGGATACATTACCACTACTGCAGCCACAATATGAAAATAGCCAAACAGGTCGGGCACCCCAACATCGTTAGCTAAAATATTAAAAGCTTGAAAAAGGTTGACAAAAATAACGGCAGCACCAATTTTTTTGGCTAAATGTGTCGCCGCTAAATTCTCACTGTTATATGATAACTTACTTGGTGCTGTTAATATAGCTAATGCAAAAAATAATGCCATTACCAACAAATGAGAAAGATCATGGTCTTGAGAATACTTGGCCCCCTCACCTATTACTGGAATTAAACTCCATAAAAAAATACCGGTTAAAAATAATTTACGCTGCTGTTTTAAAGCGCCTGCTGCTGCAATAGCTATAAAAAGAACACTAAAAGTTGTAAATGCAATAGTTTGTAAATCCATAAAATTAGCTTTAGTTAATTAAAAATAAATAGGACTTTGATGTTACAATATAAACGCCTAAAAAGTTTATAGTCTAAAATAATAACTTAAGATTTTAAAAACAGTGTTTTAGCAAAAAATCCGAGAAAATAATCAACATTTGCCGTGATTTACTATCTTCATAA
>JBELHJ010000060.1:0-13132 GCA_042091495.1 Bacteroidota bacterium | reverse complement strand
TCATAATAATTGTTTTGAATAAATAAAAAATGTTAAAAATTAAAGCACTATTGATAAGTATCAGCTCTAATTATATTGCTTTAATAATTTCATTTGTAAATTTAAATAACTAACTGTGAATCAATTATCTATATAAAGTTATTAATTTTGTATATTGTGATTATCAAACTACTTAAAAAAACTCTTTGTAATGGCCTCATTAAATGAATTTACTGGTGTCCTTGGTAAAAGAAAAGCGAAACATCTTCTAAGAAGGGCCTGTTTCAATTATGATAAAGCGACTCTAGATACTTTTGCTGCCTTAACGCCTTCCCAAGCAATTGCGTCATTATCAACCTCACCAACCGCCCCTTTTTCAGAACCTTATGATCCTGTAGAGAATGGCAATTTTTCACAGTGCCCTGGAACCACTGATGCTTACTGGTTGTCATCGGGTAATCCCCCATCATACTATAACTGTGGACAGAGTAGAAAAAGATCTATTGTTAGTAGCTGGTGGTGGTATAATGCTATCAACCAAAATAGCTTAAAACATAAACTTACCTTCTTTTTACACACTACGTTTACGATTTCTAAGGATGATGGTTCTGGACGTTCTGGTCATTTTTATGATTATTTAAGATTGCTTGAGTTTTACGCCTATGGCAGTATTAAAACATTGGCTAAAAAAATTACGTTTGACAATGCCATGTTATACTACTTGGATAATCACGCTAATAATAAAAACAATCCCAACGAAAATTACTCAAGAGAGTTTTTAGAATTATTTACCATTTGTAAGGGACCACAAATAGGAGAAGGAGACTATACTAATTACACAGAAAATGATGTGGTAATGGCTGCTAAAGTATTTTCTGGTATTAAATTTAAAGCGTTAAGAGACACTTTAGATCCTGATACTGGAATTCCAATGGGCTATATTAATGTTGGGCAACATAATACTGGAAACAAAACGTTTAGTCATGCTTTTGGAAATACTACAATTAGTGGAGGTAATAATGTAAACTCAATCCATCAAGAACTTGATGATTTTGTAGATATGATTTTCAATCAATTGGAAACTGCTAAGGCTTATTGTAGAAAATTATACAGGTTTTATGTACAAAGAGAATGGGGTCAAGACGTTGAAGATGATATCATAACACCTTTGGCCAACCAATTAATGAATGATAATGGAAATGGCACCTATAATCTTCTTGATGTATTAACTACTTTACTAAGCTCAGAGCATTTTTACGATGAAGATGATAGTGATAACTCGAACAACATTATTGGAGGTAAAATTAAAAGTCCGCTTCAGCTGTTGTCAGAGTCATTAACAATTTTCGATTTTCCAATACCAAATCCTGATCCTAGTGATATAGCAACCTACAACAATTTTTATAAGTTCTGGCATAATTTCTGTCACAAAAGTGTTTTGCCAGGAGGTGGTATGGGCATCTTTGCTCCAGACACGGTTGCAGGTTACCCTGCAGATTATCAAGCCCCAATGTTTGATCGCGCTTGGTTTACTTCTAATAATATTATTTCTAGGTATAATTTAATGGGGAGCTTACTTCAAGGTAGAAACTTAATCGCTGGGCCTCAAATGAACAACAATGGTAATACTTATTACATTAGCATTTTCTCAAATTTAGATATCGTAGAGTATATCAAACAAAATATAAGCATTCCTTCTGATCAATATGTAATAGTTACCGAATTATCTGAATTAATGTACTGCGAAAGTATTGACAATTCAAGGAAAGACTACTTTATGGAATTTTTGGTTCCTGCTGGATTTCCAATTTACTATTGGGGAGATGTTTGGAACAGTTATCTTTCAGGAGATGAAAATGATACCCTAGTTGTCAAAAATAGACTTGAACAACTTGTTATTAAAATGGTTAATGCTGCAGAATTTCAATTAATGTAATCTCGATTATCATGAAAAGAAGAGAATTTATAAAACTAACCTCTACGGCCTCAGCAATTGGATTACTTCCCTTTGAAGTCAACGCATCAATGCGATTGCTCAATACCTTTGCAAATTGTAATCTATCAAACAGAAAAATAGTGCTTATCAACCTAAAAGGTGGTAATGATGGTTTAAACACATTAGTTCCTTTAAGTGATTACAGCACCTACATAAGCCTAAGACCTGACGTTGGTTTACCCATGAATCAATTAGTGAATTTTGATTCTAATTTAACAGGGACTAATCAAGATTTGGGGATGCATCCTGCACTAGGAGGCGTTTCATCTTTTGAAAGCCTTTACGGGGACGGTATGTTAAGAATTTTACAATCTGTTGGGTATCCATCTCAAAATAAAAGTCATTTTGCTTCTACAGACCTGTATATGACGGGGAACGATGGAAATAGTTGGGATAATGGTCAGCAATCAGGATGGATTGGTAGGTTTATGGAGCATTACTATGCTAACGAGGTTAATGAATCTTACCCGCTTGGTATACAAATAGGCTCTAATGATATATCTTTAGGTTTTCATGGAGAGCACGAACATGGTTTGTCATTAAATATTAATGGCCAAGATCCTGAAGGATTTTATTCTGTTTTAAACGGATTATCAGGTATGGCACCGGATATTAGTAATATGATTGCCTCTGACCATAAAACAGAACTAGAATACCTCATTCAAACAGATGCTCTAGCTAATACCTATTCTTATGCTATCACAAATGCCTTTAACAGTGGAAGTAATATAGGGAGTTATGATGACAACAATGATTTAGCCAACCAGCTTAAAACGGTGGCAAGATTGATTAGAGGAGGGCTTGAATCTAAAATTTTTATGGTTCAAATTGGTGGTTTTGATACTCATAACAATCAAATTGACAGTGGCACCAACTCTTTAAATGGAAAACATACAGAATTACTAACAGAATTATCACAAGCCGTTGGTATGTTTATGAATGATATCAACTCTGACTCTGTAGGTGACGATGTTGTTGCCATAACCTATTCTGAATTTGGTAGAAAAGCGAAACAAAACGGAAACTGGGGGACAGATCATGGTGAAATTGCTCCTATGTTTGTTATTGGTAAACCTGTTAATGGAGGTGTCTCTGGAACCAATGTTGATTTATCTGAAGCCAGTTCTAATAATAATTGGCAAATAGAAACTTATCATTATGATTACAGACAAACTTTTGCATCACTAATGCAAGATTTTCTTGGAACTGATAATTCTGTTATTGATAATACCTTTTTTGATAACACCAATACAGAAAGTTTTGCTAATAAAAAAATTAGTGAGATTCTCAAGAACAACTACATTGTAGATCCTTCTTGTTACAGTTCTCTTGGTATTGATTTTGGAACTAAAGTAAAAGAGTGGCGCATTCAGCCAAATCCTTTCAATGATCATATTGAATTATTATCTAAATCAGGATTTCAAAATTGCAGTTATAGAATTTACGATGCCTCATCTAAATTGGTTTTATCAGGAGAAGTATCAACTATTAACGATAGAATGAAAATCAATACCTCTACTCTGACATCAGGAATTTATTTAGCTCAGATTGATTACAACAATGTCAAACAAACCATAAAAATAGTAAAGCCTTAAGTTTAAGTTCTAAAGTTTTCTTATAAAACTTCCAAAAGGATCTTGTATTTGAATGCCTTTATTGAAGCGCTTTTGAGTAAGTTTATTAGACTGTACAAGCCCCCACAAGAGAAATTCCTTCATAAAATTAATTTCAAAATCAGGTAACTTTGGTTGATAGTTCTCAATTAAATCATTTAAAGGTCTAACACTATTTAAAAGTGTGTTATAATCTTCATTGCTTATATGGTCTAAAATTTCAAAGCCTTCATTTTCAAAAAACCAGTTGATAATGCCGTCATATGGTGATTCGTCTTCTTCCTTTTCGAGTTTTTCAATATTAGGGAAATAGTTTGGAAACAAGGTTTTTACAGCGTTGGTAACTAGTTGCTTAGCAACACTTTCCGCCCCCTCTTGTTCGCCTTCATAGACCAATTCAATTTTCCCTGTTATAGCAGGAACCACTCCAAAAAAGTCTGACATTCTAACAACAGTATCCTTGTCGTTTGATTTAATTAATCGCAACTCTGCAGTACTTACTAAATTTTGAAAGGCTGATATACTTAATCTGGCACTAACACCACTTTTCTCGTCTACATAGGGACTATTTCTTGCTTCGAAATTGATTTGCTCAATTAAGGACTTTGCTAATTCTGGTACTTGTATCCCTATTTTCTGTGAACCTTTTAAGGCAACCTCCTGAGCAGTTATTAATTTAGCAATTTCAATGTCGTTAGGATAATGGGTAATGATTTGTGAACCTATACGGTCTTTCAAAGGCGTTACAATACTACCTCTATTGGTGTAATCTTCAGGGTTAGCCGTAAAAATAAACTGTAAATCTAAATCTAATCTTAATTTAAATCCCCGAATTTGTACGTCCCCTTCCTGAAGGATATTGAATAATGCAACTTGGATTCTAGCTTGTAAATCAGGGATTTCATTAATTACAAAAATACATCGATTTGATCTTGGCACCATACCATAATGAATAACTCTATCGTCTGCATAAGTCAGTTTTAATGTTGCCGCTTTAATAGGATCTACATCTCCTATCAAATCTGCTATGGTCACGTCTGGAGTGGCTAACTTTTCAGAAAATCTATCAGACCTATGCAACCAGGTTATTGGTGTATCATCACCATGTTTTGTTATTAAATTTTTTGCATATGCAGTTATGGGATTAAAAGGATCATCATTCAGTTCTGAGCCTTCGATAATAGGAATATATTCATCTAACAAATTTACCATTAACCTTGCCAAACGTGTTTTGGCCTGACCTCTTAAACCTAAAAAATTAATATTGTGTCCTGATAAAATGGCACTTTCTAATTGAGGTATTACAGTGCTATCAAACCCATGAACAGTCTCAAATACGTTAATATTATTAGATATATTATGAATTAAGTTATCGCGTAACTCATCTTTTATTGTTTTTGATTTGTACTTAGAGCTTTTTAATTCTCCTAATGTTTTAAATAAGTTATCCATAATTATCTTAATCTTTTTTTTCTGTTGTTTTCGTAATCTTCAAAAATCATTTCACCTAAACCAGATAATCCTGTATAGAAGGCTTTTCCTTTATTGGCTTCGGTAAAATTTCTTACAAATTGCATTAGATAAGGGTCTTTAGCAATCATAAAAGTTGTTATAGGTATATGTAATCTTCTAGCTTGCTGTGCTGTAGTGTAACATTTATTAGTTATGTATTGATCTAGACCATTACTATTTTTATAATAAGACCCATCAGATTGTCTAATACAACTTGGTTTTCCGTCAGTAATCATAAAAATCTGTTTATTGGAATTTCTCTTTCTTCTCAACAGATCCATTGCAAGATTTAAACCTGCAACGGTATTGGTATGATATGGCCCTACTTTTAAATATGGTAATTCTTTAATTGAAATAGGCCAAGCATCATTTCCAAAAACAATTACATCTAAATTATCTTTAGGGTATCTGGTAGTTATAAGTTCAGATAATGCCATAGCAACCTTCTTAGCTGGCGTTATTCTGTCTTCACCATATAATATCATACTATGGCTAATATCTATCATTAAAACCGTACTCATTTGACTTTTATGATAAGTCTCGTCAACAACCAGATCGTTATCCGTCAGCTTGAAATCGTCTAAACCATGATTCACATGGGCGTTTTTAATACTTTCTGTAAGTGCAACACGGTCTATACTATCACCAAATTCGTAGGGTTTAAATTCTCCTGTATGCTCTGATCCTGAGCCGCTAAATTTGGTGTCATGATTACCTCTTCCGTTGCGCTTTATTTTACCAAAAATTTGATCTAGAGCATGCTTTCTTAGTAATTGCTCTGTTTTGGGAGTGATTTTAAGTTGATTTTGACCATGAGGAGTTTTATCAGAACTGATATAACCCTTATCCTTAAGTTCTTGAATAAAATGGTCTAGTGTATAAGACTCGTTGGTAATTTTGTATTCATCATCTAACTGTTTAAGCCAATCTAATGCTTCATCTACATCACCAGAGGTGTGAGTTATTAACTCTTTAAATATACTAAGTAATCTATCAAATAGAGATTTTTCCTCTTCACTGTAAGACGAAAATAGTATACCGTTTAAGTTGCTAGATATCATAAACTTAAAATTAATGGTATTTTGATATTTACAGACACCATTAACATGTTTTTAAGTATTGTTAATCTCTGTCTAAAAAATTAATTCATGGTATTAAAGCCGGTTTAATAAAAAAATATAATATAAGACGTTTTTAGTTTCCATTTAGTATATGAATGTTTTACATAACGATTAGAAAGGTTAAAATGAATTATTGTAAAGTGATTTAAGATTTAACTTAACCAATTCTTGAAAGCTTTGACACGGTCTCTAGCAACAATGATATCGTCTTCTGTTGGGGTGTTTAAATTAACCTTTAATCTAGAATTTGAATAATTGATAATGTCTTTAATCTCGTTTATGTTTAAAACATATTTTCTATTTACTTTAAAAAACACCTCAGGATCTAATGTGTCATAGATTTTATCTAAACTACTATCTAAAATATAACTTCTTCCTGAATTAGTTAACAAGAAAGAGGTTTTATCTTGGCTGTAAAAACAAGCAATATCAATAGTATTAAATATTTTTATCGAAGTTCCAACATTAACAGTAAATCGTTTCTTATATTCTTTAGAATTATTTGAAATCAATTTTTTTATTTCACTTAGATTAACTTCTTTATTTTCATTTTGAAAGTTTGATTTAAACTTATCAACGGCAAAACTCAATTCGTTTTTATCTATAGGTTTTAAAAGATAATCTATGCTATTTAATTTGAAAGCTTGGATAGCGTATTCATCATAAGCTGTTGTAAAAATAACCGGAGCTACAATCTTTACAGTTTCAAAAATTTCAAAAGATAAACCGTCACTTAATTGAATGTCAAGAAATATTAAATCTGGCTCAGGATTATTTACAAACCATTGTATTGAATCCTCAACCGAATGGAGTTTCATATTTACTTCTACCCCAATGGCATTCAATTTTCGTTCTAAAAGTCTTGCTGATGGTTTTTCGTCTTCAATTATGACAACATTCATATTACAACTTGTTATTTTTTTTATCCTCTCGCATAAATTTTTCAATTTGTTTCTGTTCCCATGCTTTTCCAAATAATAAATTGGATCCATAAACCCCTAAGAAATGGAAGAACAATCCAATTCCCCAGAAAAAGGCAGTAGAATATGGAGCAAAGTGCCAAAATGAATTGGTTGAGTATCCTATAAGTATAATTAAAAAAAGATTAACCACTAAGTACCAAAATAGATGCCAATAGAAACCCTTTATACGATCAACGCGCTTTTTAGCTCTGAAATAAATTTCTTCTTTTTGAAAATATTTATTTTGTAATTCTTGATTATTCATATCTGATAATTATTTTGTTTTTCCTCTTCCATAAATTTCTGAATTTTTTCATTTTCCCATTTTGAAAACCTAGATTTAGGAAAATAGACTTTTATAGCCTGAATTATAATTCCTAACCCCCACCCTGCGATTGGAAACCAAAACCACTGAAATGATGTTGCACTGAATTTGTACCACACAAAAGTTATGATGGGTACAAAAAAACAATATGCAACAAGACTGTAATAAAACTCTTTAAGTTCAGCTACTCGTTTTTTTGCATTTAAAAACGCTGAACTCATTGCATTATCATTCATAATTTCTTCTCTAATAACTTCTTCTTTTAGTATTGGTATCTGCACTGAAAATTTGGATTTTGATTGATTAATAATTACTTCTTGATTAGTGAGAAGGCTATAGCGTTGCTTAATATTCATTAAACCAACACCACTACTGCTTGCCACTATTGATTTCGCTTGAAAATTATTGGTTACAATAAGCTCATCATCTTTTTCAATAATTTTAATTTTTAATGGTCTTGATGTGGTAACCATATTATGCTTCACACAGTTTTCTAGAAGCAATTGAAGTGATAATGGAACAACTCTAGCTTCTGGATTTATTGCTTTTTGAGGAATTTCAAACTCTAAACTATCTTCAAAACGCATTTTCAAAAGTGATGCATAATAATTGGCAAATTTTAGTTCTTCGTCTAAAAGAATTAAATCTTTATTTTTCTGTTCTAAAACATAGCGGTAAACTTTGGATAAATCTGTTGTAAAATCTTGAGCTCCACTAGGATTTTCCTCAATTAAACTGGATAAAACGTTCAAACTATTAAATAAGAAATGAGGATCTAACTGGTTTTTTAAAGCATCGAATTTAGCATTAGCAGTTCCTGCAATTACCTTTTGTTGAACAACTTCTTTAGTTTGTAGTTGTTTATAAAAATTAACCGCTTGAAAAAATAAATTTGCAATTAAAGCAATGATAACACATCCAAGATATAATTGAGGATTTTCGTTATTTATGAAATATTCGTAGGAATTGCCTTTATAAAATAGTTCCAAAAATATCCTTACTAAAAATACAGTAATAACTGAAATAAGAATGCTTCCAATCGTTAAGACTAACAGACTTTTTCTTCTAAATTGTGTTGCATTGGTTTTTGTTGTGAACTCAAAAAATAATCCGTTAACTAAGGATAAAGGGAGTGAATATGTTACAAAAAGGATTAATGTTTCCAGTCCTCTTTCTTTTACCTTATCAAAACCAGAACCTAGATATGTGAAAGTTAAACTAATAATTGTTAGAACTAGTGCAATAATTATTCCGGTAAAAAGAATATTTTTAAATCGCTTCATGCTTAAAATTTCAATTCTTGATAACTCGTACTATTTTCCAGTATGAACTTTGCATCATTCCATTTTGGAGGTCCCATAAAACCCATTGCGCCATTTGAACAAGTATAATCCTCTTTTGGAATTCCAAGAAAGTTTTTATCTAACTTAGCATTGCTGTTAACATCATGATAAATAGAGATTGCATATTCCCCAGAAGGTACATCTTTGAAAATTGTTTTGCATGTATTATTTTCTATCGCTAATACTTGCCCTCTATAAGTGGTTTTTAGAAAGGAGTTTTCAGAATCATAAAGACCAACATAGATTTTACCTTCATCAGATTTCACATTAACTATTTTAACAACGATATCCTGTTTATCTGAAGATGATTGTGCGCTTGATTTGGTAACAATAAATGATAAAATAAAAATTATTATAGATTTAATTATTGAAGTCATAACTTGTTTATTGATTGATGGGACAAATTTCTTAAGATTATAAACCATAATAAAATTCAATTTACTGAAATGTTAAAATATGGGGACGAATTGTAAAATTATAAAACTCTGAAACAAAAAAGCACACCAATGGTGTGCTTTTAACATTTTGTGTAGGGTAATTATTTTACATCAATTAACTCAACATCAAATACTAAAGTAGCGTCAGGGGGAATGACTCCTCCTGCACCTCTTGACCCATATCCTAAATCACTAGGAATAACCAATCTGGCTTTGTCACCTACTTGTAATAAACCAATACCTTCATCCCAACCAGGAATAACTTGACCTACACCAACTGTGAAATCAAGAGGTTGATTTCTTTTGTATGAAGAATCAAACACAGTACCATCTGCTAGCTGACCTTTATAATGAACAGAAACTGTTTTTCCTTTTTCAGCTGTCTTACCGTCACCCTTTTGAATTATTTGATAACGCAATCCACTTTCAGTCTTACTAAATCCTGTTGCTAATTTATCTAGTTCTGCTTCTCTAGCTTCAGCAGCTTCTGCCAAACGCTTTTCTCTAGCACCTTCAAAAACTCGAAAAGCCTCAACTGCATTAAAATTCTCAGCTTCAGTTCCCAAACGAACAATCTCAAGAGCTTCAATTAAATCGTTTTGAGCTACAGCATCAACAACATCTTGTCCTTCAACAACTTTTCCAAAAACAGTGTGCTTACCATCTAACCAAGGCGTCGGAACATGTGTTATAAAAAATTGACTTCCATTAGTTCCAGGGCCAGCATTAGCCATTGATAAAACACCTGGCGCATCATGTTTAAGATCTGGATGAATTTCGTCATCAAATTGGTAACCAGGACTTCCTGTTCCAGTTCCTTGAGGACACCCGCCTTGGATCATAAAATCAGGAATTACTCTGTGAAATTTCAATCCATTATAGTAAGGATTGCCTTGGGGACGGGCAGAATTTTCTAGATTACCCTCAGCCAGGGCAACAAAGTTACCTACTGTACCTGGTGTCTTAATAAATTCAAGGGCCACTTTAATTTCTCCCTTAGAAGTTTTAAATATTGCGTATAAACCGTCTTGCATTGTTCTGAATTTAAATTTGACGGCAAAGATAATGTAATAGTAAAAACTTACCTAAAATAAAGAAAAGGGAAGATAAAATTAACTTGAGAGTGAAATTTAATTTGCGACTTCACTAATGAATTTAAGTCGGTATAACCTTAATTCTTCTTCATCATAATCACCATCAAATTCATCTATAGCGCTGTCAATGCTATCGGTTTCACTTTCCATGAAATATTCATGGATTTCTTCTTGTTGATCTTCATCAAGTAAATCGTCTAACCAATAGTCAATATTTAATTTTGTGCCAGAGAATACAATACCCTCCATTTCTTTAATGAAATCATTCATTTCCATACCTTTTGCAGAGGCTATATCATCTAATGATAACTTTCTATCTACACTTTGAATGATATACAACTTTAATGCGGAGTTTAGCCCCGTACTTTTCACCACCATATCATCAGGTCTCATTATGTTATTCTCCTCAACATAACTAGCTATTAGGGCAACAAAATCTTTACCGTATTTTTTGGCTTTACCTTCACCAACTCCATGAACATTACTTAATTCTTTGATTGATATGGGGTATTTTAAAGACATATCTTCCAGTGATGGATCTTGAAAAATAACAAATGGTGGTACGCCTAATTTTTTTGCATTAGATTTTCTCAAATCCTTTAGCATATTCATAAGCTGCTTATTTGCAACGCCACCGCCTAAATTACCTTTTACTGAAATATTTTCATCATGATCTTCGTCATATATGTGATCCTCTGTCATCATAAAAGAATGCGGTTCTTTAATGTAAGATTTACCTAACTCAGATAATTTAAGAACCCCATAAGTTTCTATATCCTTTTTCAATAATTTTGCAACAATTAATTGTCTAATTAATGCCATCCAATAACGCCCCTCTTGGTGCTTCCCTTTTCCAAAAAATGGTTTTGTGTGAGTTTTGTGTGATGTGATTAAAGCATTGGTCTTTCCAACCAACACATTAACAATATCTTTGGGTTTATACTTTTCCTTTGTTGCTTCAACAATACCTAAGGCAATAACTGCATCTCCTTGTGCTTCAACTTGTTTTTTAGGGAATCGAATATTATCATCCATATCGCCTCCCTCTCCTGTGGTATTATCAAATTCCTCTCCAAAATAATGTAGTATAAATTTTCGTCTTGAGATTGAACTTTCGGCAAAAGCAACCATTTCCTGTAGTAAAGCATGACCAATTTCCTTTTCTGCTACGGGCTTTCCTGACATAAATTTTTCTAGCTTTTCAATATCTTTATAAGCATAAAAAGCCAAACAATGTCCTTCTCCACCATCACGACCTGCTCTTCCTGTTTCTTGATAATAGCTTTCTATACTTTTTGGAATATCATGATGAATTACAAATCTTACATCGGGTTTATCTATTCCCATTCCAAAAGCAATGGTAGCAACAACTACATCAGCTTCTTCCATAAGGAACATGTCTTGATGTTTTACTCTTGTTTTGGGATCTAATCCTGCATGATAGGGTACCGCATTAATACCATTAACCTGAAGCACTTGGGCCAATTCTTCAACTCGTTTTCTACTCAAACAATAAACAATACCAGACTTGCTAGCATTTTGCTTAATGAACCTGATAATATCTGCGTCGACATTTTTAGTTTTTGGACGCACCTCATAATACAAATTAGGTCTGTTAAACGAAGCCTTAAAAGTTTTAGCTCCTGTAATACCAAGGCTCTTTAAAATATCTTCTTGAACTTTGGGAGTTGCTGTTGCAGTTAAACCAATAATTGGAATATTATCCCCTATACGGTTTATTATTAATCGTAAATTCCTGTATTCGGGTCTAAAATCATGTCCCCATTCACTTATACAATGGGCCTCATCAACTGCTAAAAAAGATATTTTTACAGATCTTAAAAATTCAACATTTTCTTCTTTAGTTAAAGACTCAGGGGCGACATAAAGCAATTTGGTAATTCCTTCAGTAATATCTGACTTCACTTTTTTTACCTGAGTTTTATTTAAAGAGGAATTTAAAACGTGGGCTATGCCTTCTTCATTGGAAATACCGCGTATGGCATCGACTTGATTTTTCATCAATGCAATTAAAGGAGAAACAACTATAGCAGTTCCCTCTTTAATTAGTGCCGGTAACTGGTAACATAAAGATTTTCCTCCACCAGTAGGCATAATAACAAAAGTATCTTGATCGCTTGAAATACTTTTTATAACAGGCTCTTGAAGACCTTTAAAGTCAGAAAAACCAAAGTATTTTTTTAGAGCCAGTTGTAAATCAATTTCCTCCATTTACCTACTTCTTATGAGTATTTTATATACATTTGCATATCATTAAATATAATGAATTCATAAGTTGAATCAAATCTTTATTAGATAATTTTGAACCCAAATAGCGCTTCAATACTAGCCACAGCAAAAGAAACTATTGACCTTGAATTTGAGGCAATTGCAAATTTAAATAATTTATTAGATAATAACTTCTCATCTGCTGTAGAATTAATCTACAATTCTAAAGGAAGAGTGATTATTACTGGAATAGGCAAAAGTGCTATTATAGCCAGTAAAATAGTAGCAACTTTGAATTCAACTGGAACCCCTGCTGTTTTTATGCATGCTGCTGATGCCATTCATGGTGATTTGGGCTTAATTTTAAAAGATGACATTGTTATATGCATTTCTAAAAGTGGAAATACTCCTGAGATTAAAGTTTTGGTGCCACTAATTAAAAAGGCTCAAAATAAAATGATTGCTATGACAGGTAATATGGATTCTTTTTTGGCCCAACAAGCGGATTTTATTCTTAACAC
>JBELHJ010000059.1:0-13272 GCA_042091495.1 Bacteroidota bacterium | reverse complement strand
TTTTTAGCTTGAATAGACATAATATAAGTAGGTTAATTTAGTTGATTAGCCTCTACTTAATTGGGGGGATAAATAAAGGTTACTCTAATTTAATAAAATTATGTCTTATCCTTTAGAAAATTATTTTATAAAGATTTTAAAACTATTAACTAAAGTTTTTCTTTTAACTTTTACTATATGTAATCCTTTAGATAAATTACTTACAGGGATTTTCATTTTCTGACTACATTCAAAATTGTATTTCGACAACAAACGTCCTGAGTAATCCATAACTTCAATAGAGCAATTAGTGTTGTCTGTATCTGGTAGGTCAACTGAAACGAAATTTTGATTTGAACGATTTATAAAAGTTGGATACACTTTTACTTTTTTGAGTTTATCTAAATGTGTATTTAAATTTGAAGTCGTTTTAACACATATTCCCTCATAAGAAACGTCATTGATAATTCTAATTGAATTAGATGTATTTGTTAATAATGGTAAATTTTCAAAAGTTTGAACCGCCACTTTACTGTTGCTCTCATAACACCATCCTTGACCAGGATTTAAGATTGCATTTTCAACAAATGGAATACCATTAACGTAAATTGTAACTGTTTTATCTGTTTGAGTTGACAACGCAAAATACCTATAATCAAGTGAGTATGAATTGCCTTCTTCCATTTCAATGCCTGTAAACTCAACATAACTACCAGTGTTTTGCATTTTCTTCATAATATAACCTCCACTAGCATTATCACAAGTGATTAAATTTTCACTCAATGCAGCATCACCATATTTTTCAGCATTATCATCAATTACGTTAAAACATTTAGCATCTAAAATTATTTCAAAACCCATATCATAGACGAGGTTACCAGTACCTTCGTACCTCGCTTTTACGGCACTGCAAGTAGTCAAGTCCATTCCATTTGTAAACGTGCACGGATATGCCCCTTGTAGGATATACTTCCCAATCCAATTAGGTAAGGGCAATTCACTTTGCCACTCATTAAAAGCTTGCATCAGATTTTGAGTAATATTAGTATCAAAACTCAGATCGGTAAGTTGTACTTCATTATTTGAAAAATTCATTATCAAACTGGCATTCTCCTCAATATCGTCATTTAACTTATACAGATAATAGCTATCGTCATCCCTCTCGTATGTGTTGTAATCTAAAACTAACTTATACCCGTCATTATTTGATACAACAGCCCACGAATCTAACTTCCGCCAAAATAAATACTCGTGAGTTTGACTATTATCTACTATATGCTGAAATACACTTTCACCATCCAATGGGTTTGTTAAACTTGACTCTTCTATTCCAGCTGCATCTAATGCTGAAGCCATAATATCTGTGGCTATAATTTGCTGATCATAGTAACCGCCTTTTTTATTGTTATTTGGTAATCCGTTAACACCATCGGGCCATTTTACAAAAAATGGTACACGCAAGCCCCCCTCCCATTCATTACTCTTGAAACCACGTAAAGGACTATTAATAGGTCCTTTTTTATTGGTGCCGCCATTATCGCTTAAGAAGAAAATAATAGTATTGTCGTTTAAAGAGGTTCCTGAAATATCGTTTCCATTGCTGTCTTTTTGTGGGGTGCTGCTAAGATAGTTCATAAGTTCCCCTATGTTATCATCTAAAGATTTTTGCATGGCTAAATAGTTTTTTCTCACACTTGCAGTCCCCCAACCTTGGTTTAAGGGATCTTCATCTACACCATCCATGGCATCAATATCACTTTGTTTAGCTTGATAAGGGCCATGAGGCGTGGTGTAAGATAAATATTGAAAAAATGGTTTTCCTGATGCATTAGATGCATCAATAAAAGCCATAGCTTTATCTGTAAACACATCTGTTACATAATCATTACTACTGAGTTCGTTTTCAACATTTACGCCATTAAGTTGTAAGAATTTACCAGCACGATTATCTCCACCAAAATATTCTCTAGATCCTTCTATTAATCCATAAAAATTTTGGAATCCCCTATTATTAGGGTGATGTACATCTTCAGAGCCTACATGCCATTTTCCAACACAAGAAGTATCATATCCTTCTGCACTTAAAACATCTGCCACAGTTACTTCAGAGGCTAAAATACCGGCTTGATCCATTGTGCGTCCGGGTGTAAGCGCATATTGGGTTTTAACGAGATTATATTCATAGCCAAAACGGTTTTGATAACGCCCTGTTAATAAGCCAGCCCTTGATGTAGCACATACACTATTGGTTACATATCCTTTTGAAAATACAGTTCCAGAAGCTGCCAAAGCGTCCAAATTAGGAGTTAAACTAAAGCCGTTTGAAACATCATATATATCAGGGGAAAACATGGTCCATCCTTTATCACTGGCCATTTTGTGTTGAAACCCAAAATCTGCATATCCAGCATCATCAACAATAATGACAAGTATATTAGGTTTTTGTTGTGCTTTTAAAGAAAGTGAAAGCAACACCAAAACAATAGAATAAATGTATTTCATACGTTTTTATTTTTAATCGTCATGAAAATACAATTTTTCTAATACATAAATATCTTTTTAGTTGTCGATTTTTCCTTATTTCTAATAGTTACAAAATTGATCCCCTCATTTAAATATCTAGAATTAATTTTTAGGTTGTCATTATTATTGAAGTCTTGTTTGTAGATTTCACGCCCAGTGATATCATTAATTGTAATTTCAAAAGAACCGCTTAATATACCCTTGTTGATGATATTTACATACTCATAAGTACTTTGATCAACAAATGTTGGGTAAATAATCATTTTATCAATACTATTATTTGCTAGAGATAGGGGTTGAATATATTCTATACATATTTTCTCAATAGCTGGGTTATTGTATAATCTTATAGTATTTGAAGATGTTGTATTGAATGGAATGTTTTCAATAGTTTTTACCACACTGTCTTTATTTTCAAAACAACCACCATTTCCTGAACCTAATACAAAGTCATCTGCAAACACATCGCCATTAATTTTAATATCAATGGTTTTATTTGCTGTTGTTGATGCAAAATAATACACCTTTAAATTGTAGGACTCATAATTGGGATCCACATTAATATTTTGAAATTCAATATAATTATTGGGGCCAGAAAGCGCTTTAAGTATCTTGCCGTTTGCAGCACGATCACAATTAACAATTTGATCTGAAGCTGTTCCGCCATAAACAGCCTGAGAGGAATCAATAAAGTAACAGTTTCCAGAGGCATTATAAGTTAATTCTAAAGGCTCTGGAATATTAGATACGCCATTGTAACGGTCAAGTATGGGTAGACAATCCGCAACTGAAGTACAGTCATATCCATTTACATAAACATTTTCTCCAATATAATCTGGATAAGGCAATGTAGCATTCCATGTATTAAAGTTTTCTAATAAGTTTAAAGCTATTTCGGTGTTTTCTGAAGCAAAAATTTCGGTTTCCTCTGGGTGAATCTTAAACTTATTATTCTTCCCAGATTCTCTTGGGCTGTAGTTTAAATCATACATTTCGAATATATCGTCTGTTCGATCTACAGGGTCTTCGTGAGACACAACAACTTTATACCCGTCATTGTTGGCAACTACAGACCAGACATCCATCTTACGCCAATACAAATAATCATGTGCCACAGTATTATTTTGGATATGTGGCACTAAATTCACCCCATCAATTGGATTTGTAAATGTTGAGGGCTGTAATTCTGCTGCCTCAACTGCAGTAGCTAAAATATCTAAAGAGATTACCTGATGGTTATAATAACCCTGAGGAATCGTTCCAGGCCAACTCACAAAAAACGGTACTCTTAACCCGCCTTCGTACTCCTGGCTTTTAGATCCTATTAGCGGTGCGTTTTTTGGAGGTTTACCCCCAGGACCCCCATTATCATTTATAAAAAAGATTATGGTGTTATCTCTCATTGAAGTCCCTTGAATAATTTGACCATTAGCGTCTTTTTGAGGGGTGCTTTCGAGGTAATTTATTAACGTTCCAATGTTATCGTCGAGACTTTTTTGCATCGCCAAATACTCTTGCCTGTGATTCGTGTCATCTTCAAACTGAACCCAGTCTGTTCCATCGCAATCAGTACAGCCATCTAAGGCATTATAATCCGATTCTTTAACTTCATATGGACCATGTGGCGTTGTGTAAGATAAATATTGAAAAAAGGGCTTCCCTGAGTCGTTAGAAGCATTAATATATGCTATTGATTTCTGAGTAAAAACATCCGTTAAATAATCGTCATCTGCAAGATCATCTTCAACAATAACAGAATTATCTTGGAGTTTTTTAATCATTTGTGTCTCTCCTTTCCAATAATGTCTAGAACCAGAAATTAAACCATAAAAATCGTCAAACCCTTGATTGTTTGGATGGTGAACTGTTTCTTCGCCTAAATGCCATTTCCCTATACATGAAGTCGCATAACCTGCTGACTTGAGATGCTCTGCTATGGTGACTTCTGAGTCGTCAACCCCTGCTTCGTCATGAGACAAAAAACCTCCATTGCCATCAGGAGCCATCTGCCAAGTCACTAAATTATATTCGTAGCCAAACCGGTTTTGATAGCGCCCAGTTATAAGTCCAGCTCTGGATGTAGCACAAACTGAATTACTAACATACCCCCTAGAAAACACCGTTCCAGAAGCTGCAAGGGCATCTAAATTTGGTGTTAAAGAAAAGGAATTACTGGCATCATAAATATCTGAGGGCTTCATATCACTCCACCCCATTTGGGCACCTAATTCGTGTTGAAAACCAAAATCATTAAATCCTGCATCGTCTGTTATAATTACTAAAACATTTGGCTTTTGTTGTGCTAATAACATTTCATATGATAGCACTAAAGCAATTAATAAAAAACGTCTCATATTGTTCTTTTTTAAAACAATAAGGTAACAAATTTATCTAAGCCCTATGTTGTAGCTAATCTAAATAAACGCGTATTTGGCCTTAATCAAGTTTAGCTTTTACTCTGTTAAGGTTTTTGGCATTGGTGCATGATTTGTTCTGAAGCGCCTGCCTTCTGCAGAAGCGTTGATTTTCTTCTTTTCAATATCTGATGGGGACTTCAACGTTTCATAATTTGGAGAAGCATCTTCATCTGGGAAATCGTTGACTATGTTTTGGAATTTATTAAGTGCTTTTTTTACAGCCTCATCTTTAGACTCAATTAAATTTTGAGTTTCATAAAAATCGTCTTCTAAACGATAGATTTCTACGACATTTTTTAAAGTATCTGTGTAAGCTTTGTAAACTTCATCTCTTATAGCTCTGTCTCTAAATTTAAATAATGATCTTGCTTTATTTTGAGCATCCAGTTTTGCGGGGTTAGAACCCATAGTCAATATCCAATTCCTTTGGCTTTTGGTTGATTTACCAGTGATAAGATTTTTAAAAGATTTACCATCAAAATCATAGTTGGTTGGTAATTTAACCCCTGCTAAATCTGTAAACGTTGGAAGTAGATCTGAAAAATCTACAAGCGCATTTGTCACTACTCCCGATGGAACGGTGCCAGGACAATTCACAATGAAAGGGGCATTTACCCCATTTTCTGTGAGAAAGGATTTCCCTCCTCTAACAAGCTTTCCTTTTCGTTTTCCTGTTATGCTTCCTGAGGTACCGTTATCGGTACTCCAAACAATTATGGTATTATCTCTAATGCCCAACTCGTCGAGTGCGGTGGTAATTTTATTTAGAATAAGATCAGTATACTCAACCATAGCCATATGCTTCTCTGCTTTAGTTTTTGCATTAGGCTTAGCCGGTGTAGTTGTTAAAGGACCGTGGGGTAAGCACATGGGGTAGTACACAAACATAGGTTGCGACTTATTTTCAGTCATAAAATCAATAATAAAATCACTAAAAATATCCTCTCCAAATTGCCCCTTATATGTTTTACTTCCAGATTTGGTATGAATGTATGGGTCCCAATAACGCAAATCACTTTTTTTGGTATTACCACGCTCTCCACCTGTCCACATACAATAGGCATCAAAACCATGGTCATTCATTACCTTGGGTTGAATTCTAAAATCATTGATTTGCCATTTCCCAGCAGCACACGTTTTATACCCTGCTGTTTTCATAAGTTTAGCTACACTTGGATTTTTTTTGGAATCAAAATTGACACCATGGCCCCACCTTGGCACATCATAATGATTTACCCAACCGTGCCTAAAGGGATACTGACCCGTTAAGAACGTCACCCTTGATGGTGTACATTGCGGCATTGACCAAGCATTATTGAATTGCATGCCCTCTAAAGCTAATTGATCAATATGAGGTGTTTTTATAACATCAGACTCATAGGCTTCAACCCATTCCTTACCCAAATCGTCTAATAAAATAAAAATAATATTAGGTGGATTAGTGCTTGAATTCTGACCAAATACAACCATACTTATTAGGCAAAATACTATTCTCATCATGTGTATAGGGATACTTAAATTCATCTTGTCATTTTTAATTAAGGACTAAATGTACAATAGCATTTTTAAACTCTTATCTAAATGAATATTCTGTGTTACAAAACAACCTTTTTGTGTTATTTGTGAATTTGGGCGTAAAACAGATATAACACCACAAGAACAATATTTATATTTATGTGTTATTAATTGATACATCAATTTTCTTTAAAAAGGCTTTAAAATCAGAGTTTTACAATAAGAAAACTATTATTTATGAAAACAATATTGAAATGTATATTAATTGTGTTTACGATTAATGCTACTGCTCAAAAAAAGCAATTAAAAAAATCCGAACTGGGTGGAAAGAATTGGGAAATTCCTGTTTCAAAAGGCTGGAAGTCTTTGCAAGAGATGGAAATTCCAGAGTGGATGGTAGATGCCAAATTTGGCGTATATACACATTGGGGGGTGTACTCTGTTGCGGCTCACGGTGGCCCAGATTACATCAATGAACTCTATGTTGCTAAAGATGCTTACGATAAAAAAGGTGTAAAAGAATATCACAGACAGACTTACGGAGCCATTAAAGACTTTGGATACATTGACCTTATCGATAAATTTGAAGCCAAAGCTTTCGATGCTAGTAAGTGGGCTAAACTTATGAAAAATGCAGGTGCAAAATTTGGAGGTATTTGTGTGGTTCATCATGATGGCTTCTGTTTATGGGATTCCAAGTATACCCGTTGGAATAGCAAGCAAAAAGGGCCTAAAAAAGACATCTATGGTGAAATTGCTGCTGCTGTTAAAGCAGAAGACATGAAACTGATTGCAACATTTCATCATGCTAGAACTTTTGGATATGCTTACGACAAAAAACACATGAATGAATACACTAAAGAACAAAAAGCTAATTGGGATTTATTTGACCCTCAGTACGCTGATTTTTTTAGAAACGATGAAGTAGAACCACAGGAAAATTTTGGAAAAGAGTGGATTGGTAAGGTAAGAGAAGTTATGGATAACTATGAGCCTGATGTGCTTTGGTTCGATGGGCTTTCTGGAGCCATCACTAAAAATATGATCCCACAAGATACCTTAATTAATATTTTTAAAGATTTCAAGGCCAAGAACAGTGATAATGTAGTTTGTAATAAATTGCCAGGAAGTAGAATTTGGAATTTTCCAGAAGGTGTTGGTATAAGATGTTATGAAGGGGGCCGTGACATGGAACCAAATCCAAAAGGATACTGGCTAATTGACAGGGCTATTAGTTACCCGTGGTCTTATGTTAACAACAAATCCTATAGAGACAAAGAATCTTTTCATATTAGAACCATTATAGATGTGGTAAGTCGAGGCGGGGTTTATTTATTATCGTTAACCCCTAAAGGTGATGGTAGTATTTCCGAAGGAGAGATTGCAATTATGAATGGTATTGGTGATTGGATAGATGTTAATGGGGAAGCTATTTTTGAAACTAGAAAATGGCGTACATATGGACATGGAACCGCTCAAATACTTAAAGAAAAGAAAGCCAAAAAACTATGGTACTGGGATTACAGAGCTATTCAAGATGAAGAGGTAAGGTTTACCCGTAAAAAAGACAATTCTGCAGTTTATGCCATTTCAACTGGCTGGCCTGAATCAGGGAGAATTATATTACCAGAAATCAAAGCGGAAAAAGATTTTGCTACAAAGGGTATTGCTTCTATTTCACTATTAGGTGCTGATGAGCCAATAAATTGGAAAATAACTGAGGTCGGTTTAGAAATTAGTTTGCCTTCAAAAAAACCTTGTGATATAGCCTACAGTTTCAAAATAACCCCAAGAGGGAAACTGGTTAATTACGATAGGGAGTAATTTAAGTTTACTGCCTGTAATCAGGAATCGTATTTATACTTTAAGCGTGTTTGTTAGTTTTATAATGATCACGCTTTATTTTTTTTAACACCTCAATTATTTTAGTTTTACAAAAACCTAAAATATCTAACATGATCAACAGTCAAGAATTAAACAACAAAATCAACCAGTCTGGTAGCTTATCTCTAGGTGATATTATGAATGCCTCTTTTAACCTTTTTAAGAAAGTTTGGACTTATGGCTTTTTAATTCAACTCTTATTACTTGCCATTACCATTCCAGTCTCGCTATTGCTTTATAGCCCTTTAATACAAGAGCTAGTTTCCCAATTTTCATCGGGTAATTTTGATCCTGAACGTATCGATGCACTATCTATACCAAGTTCCTTTAGTGGATTACTAAGCTTCTATGGTATTTCTTTACTTTTAGGCGCAGTCAAGTATTTATTTTATTGTGGTTTCTATAAAATCGTCAGAGACATTGATGAAGATAGAGAAGCCAACTTTAAAGATGTGTTTTTATATTTTAAACCCAATTACTTCGGGAAAGGCATGTTATTAATGATAATTGCTAGCTTAATTTCATTTTTTGCGGCGGCCCTATGTTTATTTCCACTCATTTATGCTTTTGTTCCTGTATCATTCTTTATTGTGTTTTTTGCATTCAATCCTGATTTAACAATTAGTGAACATATTAATTTAAGTTTCAATCTGGGCACAAAAAAATGGGGTGTTAGTTTTGTAGCAAGTCTATTAATGTTTATCATTTTACTTGTTGGAACTCTAGTTAGTTGTGGCTTAGGCAGTCTGTTTCTAGGGGCGCTTTTACTGCTTCCCTTTTATGTAGTTTACAAAAAAGTAATTTTAAAATAAAACAAAAAAAGGCACTAATAATAGTGCCTTTTTTTATGTTATTATTGATGATGTTACAACAAGTTGTTCATAGAATTCAAAGTGACGTCATCATCCATAGTTTCTTGTAAATCTATTAAATCTGTTAAAAGACTTTTTACCTTTGCAGCGTACTCAGGTTTATCTGCTAAATCATTTAACTCATTTGGATCTTTTGCTACATGGTATAGTCTTACCTTTTTAGCCTTAGGATAAACAAGTAATTTATAACCATCTTTCCTAATCATGCGTTGCACTTTTTTGTAGCCACCATAAATGGCATCGTAATGACTTTCTTTTTGGTCTCCTTTTGCTAAGTCATAAAAGCTATTAAATTCTACATAATCAGGTTTTGATACGCCAGCCAACTCTAATGAAGTTGCCATTACATCTTGCAGATATACATCGGCAGTAACTTTATTATTCTTAGGAATGTCTGGGCCTAATAAAATCATTGGTGGTCTTATACTGTGGTCGTATAAATTTTGTTTTCCCAATAATCCATGTCTTCCCATTGCCAAGCCATGGTCTGATGATAAGAAAATATATGTATTATCCATTTTACCAGAAGCTTCAAGAGCATCCAAAATTAATCCAATTTGAGCATCTAGATGTGTTATACTTGCGTAGTACTCTTGCTTATGAACTTTAACCGCATATTCTGTTCTTGGAAATGGTGCTAAAGCTTCATCCCTTACCTCGCTTCCCAAATCTACTTGATGTCTGTATGGGTATTCTGGTAAAAAACTTTCTGGGACAGAGATGTTCTCTAAAGGATACATGTCCACAAACTCTTGAGGGGCTTGTCTTGGATCATGAGGCGCATTAAACGCTAAATACATAAAAAATGGAGCCTCTTTGGATTTAGCTTGATTTATAAATGTCAACGCATCATCTTTTAATACTTCAGACCAATGTTTTCCACCTTTCCAAAAACCACCATGCTTTGGATTTGATGGCGACCAAGAATGATCGTCAGGCCCCAAAGGCCTATTATATCCTACTGGCATTATTGATGCATAATCGTCGCTATTAATCCTTTTTAATGAATCTATTTTTTTACGAATTTTTTGCCTCTTGAATTCATCCTCAGGCATACCAGGTCTCACATTACTAGTATATTGAAACATTTTATTGGCACTTGCACCCACATGCCATTTACCAGTCATGTAGGTATCGTAACCTTGAGAGGCCATAAGTGTACCCCATGACTTATCAACATTTTGACCTTTGTGCCATTCTTTTGAACGTTGTTCTGCACGCCAAACATAAAGCCCAGAATTCATCATAGCCCGAGATGCTAAACAAACCGCTCCACTCCAAGAACCCATGTTGTAGGCATTGGTAAAAGTAGTACCCTGATTAACTAACCTGTCAAAATTTGGAGTTATGATTTCTTCATTACCTAAAGCGTGTATTGACGTATAAGTTTGATCATCTGTAAAAAGAAATACAATATTAGGTTTCTCTGCCTTTTTTTGAGGCGCTTTTTTTTGTCCTTGACAACTAAATATAGAAGCCGCTATAAGGCCTCCTAGAATAATTTTCTTCATTACTTTATTCAATAAGTGGGGGTTGTAATAAAGCAAATATATAAATACGCAGTATCTAGGATAACACAAATGTCACCTTTGTTAATATTTGGGAATTCTGTGTTATAAATCTGAATAGTACAGCACTAAATGACTAGGGCAATAATCTTAATGCACTGTTTTTTAATACATTATACAGCAAGGTCATTGTTAAAAAACAAAAGTGTTAAAAATTCAAGAATCTTTTGCCAAACTATAAATCGCAAGTCATATCGGCACCACAGCATTGAGGCGACTTAATCTTACCCTCACAAGATGGACAATGAGATATTTGCACTTCGCTACCGTCGTCTAGAGCTAACATACCATTTTCAAGGGGCTCATTACACTTGGCACAAGAGGCATTAACAGACATTCCACAAGATTTACATTCGTATGTTGACATAGTTGGTGTTTTTAGTTACAATAAATTTACTAAAAATATAAACCTAATACAATAGGACTAATGAATTTGGAATTTAATTGGTAAGCTAAAGGGTACTGTAACCGCCTCACCATTTAGCATTCCAGGTTCAAATTTAGGTAAGCGTTTAATAACTCTTTCTGCCTCTTCTGCTAACGCTGGGTGTGGAGCTCTTGCTTTGACATCTACAACCAATCCTTGAGCATTAATTTTATAAATAACATTAATTCTCATGAGACCTTTAAGACCTATTTGTTTGGCAATATTTGTATCATAGTTTTTAGCAACAAACGCTGTGATTTTATCACTTGTACATTCCTTTGATTGCTTAATTGTTTTTGCAGATTTACAACCAGGATATGCGGGAGGTGTTCCGGTAAACTTTGAATTATGATCAGATGATTTGTTAAAAGGAATGGGGAAAGAAAAATTAAATCTGTAAGGCTTGCTATAAATCGTGTACGGATCAACGCTAGGAAGCTTTACGAGTGCTTCTCGAACGGCATCATTTAAAACTTTGTGTGGACTGAAAGTGTTAATATTTTCAATTTCGCCACTTTTATTATATGACGCTCTAACTCTAACTGTTATTTTACCTTTAAGATCAAGCTCTTTAGCCAAATTTAAATCAATATTGTTTTTACAAAATTCAACCACGCTGCGAATAAAAAGCATTCTTGATTCATTATTACTTAAAGCACTGTTATTATTAAAAACAGGATATTTATAATAAACCCCTTTAGGGATTAGATACACTTCAGGAATCAAATCTGAGCTCTTTTTTAAAGTCCCTTTCTTATAGGTTATCGTTTTTTTTCGTTTGGAATTTTTATCGAACATTTCCCAATCCCCAACTTTAATACCGTTAGCAAATAACCCTTTCCATTTTAATTCTCCAGATTTATAATACTGCCTTTCAACACCAGTTTTTTGATTATTAATAGTAGTTCCTTCTAACAATAGAATTCCAGTGTTACTGTAATGCTTGTAAAATCCTTGTTTGCTATTTTTTTGATAATACACTTCCCACTCCAAACCTTCTTCTACATTGAATTTACTCCATAATCCATCTAAATCACCCTGTTTATAATTAGCCTTAATTTTTAGGACTCCACTTTCGTAAAACTCCTTGTAAATTCCATCAAAAAGATATTGCTCATTACATTGTACTGTGCTTTTTACTTTTCCACTTGGGTAATAATAAATCTTATAATTATTATTTTTAATTTTAGTTTTCTTAGCGGCAATGTTTTCATTTTCATTGTAGAAAATAATAGATTTTAAATTCCCATCACGCTCATAAATATGTGTGCTATGTAAAGAGCCGTCTTCATTAATCTCTCGCCACAAACCTAAACGTTTACCGTCTTTTTTAAAACCACTTAATCGCAGTTTTCCGCTATCATAAAATAATTCGGATTTTCCAGAAATTAATTTTTTATCATTGGTCACATTTTGCTGTGCGAATGTGTTCAAAGTAACAAATAAGACAAGTAATAGCTGAAGAATTTTCATAAGTAGGTGATTAGATTTAGAGCCCTAAAATAAAAAAAAGCAGCTCTTTCAAGCTGCTTTCTAACCAAAATTAACCTACTTATCATGAAAACCTTATAAAGGTTCTTAAGTATTATATCTACGACCTTAATCGGCTTTTGGATGTCGTGAAAATAAAAAAACTCATAACCCCTTGTTTTACAAAAACTTGGAATAAAAAAAAGCGATTCAAATATGAATCGCTTTTAACCAAATCTACTAACCTACATTAAATATGTCTTCAAAAGACAAGAAATACAAACATAGTACCTGTAGGGAATTACTATGTTGCTTAATATTTTATCCTTCAGTGAGGACTAATTCTTCTTCTTTATCAAAAGAAACTTCTCTAACAGTTCGTACAACGTTAGAAACACGCTTTGCAACATACACTTGTCTTCCGTTTCCAAAGTTTTTTTCCCAAGCTCCACCATCATTGCTATGTGATGCACTCCAGTAATAAGTTGGCTTTAACCCTAAACTATCTTTAAGAGTATACAACGTATTTAACTCTTCTATATTTGGTAGTCGCCAATCTGAAAATTGGGCTGCACTTTGATCATAATCCAAAGTACTTTCATTTAATTCAAATGCAG